>NZ_PJJV01000076.1:0-113417 GCF_002929655.1 Cryobacterium sp. M23 | reverse complement strand
AAATCATCACAGCTGCGGCCCTCGCCAAGGCTCAGTTCCGTGAAGGATTAGGACCCTTTCGGATAAGTCCAGTTCCCGCTTAGACGACGCTTTAGCCTGACCACGAGAGGCATAGGATCACTTCCGAAACGTCCCGCATCGTGCCCGAGTGTGTCCAGCGGTGGATTAGGACCCTTGTGCAGACATTCGGCGACAGTCAGCCGAACCGCCGCCGCCGGACTCATTCTGGGCGGTCGATTTCCTTGTCGGTGTTCTCCGGTTCGTGCGGGCGCTGGACCATCCCGAATTCGTTCACGGGCAGGAACGCGTCCCGGTCCCACGCGCCCGGATGCTGCACGGGGCACGTAAGGATAGTGTCATGGGCGCCGCGCTCGATCAAATGTGCACGCATGGTCTGCCCACAGACCGGGCATTCCTTTAGATCGGTCGGCACGTCCGTATCCGCGAATCGCGGATCCACTCGGTCGGAGTGACGAGTAGGACTGCTCACCGGCGGTTTCCTGTCTCTGACCATGCGCTCAGACTACGCCGAGTTGCAAAATCGACCAGGTGTGTGTGCTTTGCGTCTATTCTTCTCCGAAACCCGATTCCAGAAGGTCTCCCAGAGCGGCTACGGCTGCCGCTCCGGCCTCATCCGAGGAGGAGATCTTCGCGGTCATGCCGCGGATGAGTCCGAGTGACATCACGGCGAGCAGACTGGATGCATCCCTGCCGTTCACGGTGACTCGTGCCTCGAACGTACTGGCGAGCTTCACGAAGTCAGCAGCCGGTCGGGCATGCAGACCATCCTTGTTCACCAGGGTAACGGTTCGAGTGACCACCGGCGGCAGCGCTGGTTCCGCCCCAGGTGCGGAGACGGCCCCGGCTGCGGATTGCGCGGCCCGCACGACAGACTCGATGTCTCCCCCAATCTCGGCGGCGACGGCCGCAGCCACACCACCCTCGACCAGAGGCGCATCCACGATTCGTACTCGGGCACGCGCCGCGTCTCCGAGGAAATCCAACGCGGTTTCGGCCGTCAGGATCGCGGAGCCCAGGTCGCAGAGGAGCACGACGCCGGCGCCGGCGTCAGCCTGTGCAATGCCGCTGACCACCTTCGTGAAGCTCGTGCCGATACCCCCGTCGTCTGTCCCACCGGCCGGGACCATCCTCGTTTGGGGTGCCATCTGGGTTGCCAGATCGAGGAGACCGTCGGCGATCTTCGAGCTGTGGGAGATGAAAACGAGGCCGACAAGCCCCTCTGTGGCGGTCATTTCAAGCGGTCGCTGCGGTGTCGGCAGCTGCTCGCAACAGCAGGGCCGAAGACTGCGCTCCCGGGTCGCGGTGACCGATGGCCCGTTCGCCGAGGTAGCTAGCCCGTCCCTTGCGCGCAACCCAGGGTTCCGTCGCCTCTGCCCCTGCCTCGGCAGCAGCTGCCGCCGCCATCAAAATCGCCAGGTCGTTCGCACCGTCGGCACGGGCTGCTTCGGCGGCGTCGACCGCCGGAGTCCAGGCATCGACCATGGTCTTGTCTCCGGACTCCGCCTTGCCGCGCAGGACGATGCCATCACGCGCGGCCGCCAGGAGTGCGACTAGAGCGGCCCCGTCAAGGTCAGCCGAGCCGGAGATGGCCGCGGCCGCCTTGAGGAACGCTGTTCCGTACAGTGGACCCGCCGCACCGCCCACGGTTGAGATCAACGTGGTTGCGACGAGTTTGAAGACGTCCCCGGGGTTCGCCTCGGACGCAAGGTCATCGAGTTTCAACAGCACCGCCTGGAAACCGCGGTCCATGTTTTCGCCATGATCACCATCGCCGATTTCACGGTCCAGATCAATCAATTCCACACGGTGCTCATTCATTACCGCCGCACTGGTCCTGATCCAGGCTTTCGCCCACGTGCCGTCTAAATTCATTGGATCTCCTTCTACCGGCCTATCGTCCCCACCGTAGCGCTGCCGTCTGGACCGGCGCATCCCACAGGGCAGTCAATTCGTCATCGAGTTTCAGCACGGTGATGGATGTTCCCTGCATCTCGAGAGACGTCGTATAGTTCCCGACGAGTGTCCTGGATACTTCGATCCCCTGTTCGGCCAACACCTCGGCGGCCCGTCGAAACACGATGTACAGCTCGATTTGCGGTGTGCCGCCCATTCCGTTGACGAAGAGAAGCACCTTGTCCCCGGCTACGAACGGGATGTCCTCAAGGATAGGGCCGAGGAGCCGGTCGACGATGGCGTCGGCCGGCTCCAGCTTGATGCGCGCGCGCCCCGGCTCGCCGTGGATGCCGATCCCGATCTCGATCTCATCGTCGGCGAGCGTGAAGCTGCCTTCCCCGGCGTGGGGAGCAACGCACGGCGTCAGCGCCACACCCATCGAACGCACATCGGAGATGACCCTCTCTGCGATCGCGGCGACGGTCTCCAGGGCGTCTCCGCGCTCAGCCGACGCTCCAGCGATCTTCTCGACCAGGACCGTTCCGGCCACACCACGTCGCCCGGCCGTGTACAGCGAGTCCTTCACGGCGACGTCGTCGTTGACGATCACCGAGCGGACCTCGATTCCGTCCGCGGCGGCGAGGTCGGCGGCGGTCTCGAAATTCAAGACGTCCCCGGTGTAGTTCTTGACGATGTGGAGCACCCCCGCTCCCCCATCGACCGCCTTCGTCGCGGCGAGGATCGGGTCGGGTGTCGGTGAGGTGAAAACGGCCCCTGGTACGGCTGCGTCCAGCATCCCGAACCCGACGAACCCACCGTGAAGTGGCTCGTGTCCGCTTCCTCCTCCGCTGACCAGACCCACTTTCCCGGCAACGGGAGCTTCCGTGCGCACGATGTAGATCGGTTCCGTCGAAATCCGGACGATATCGGCGTGGGCCGCGCCGAAACCGGCCACGGCCTCAGCGACGACGTTCTTGGGATCATTGACGAGTTTCTTCATGTCTCTTCCTTCGATCGAGGTGGTTGGACGGCCCGTCGACGGGCTGTTGTGGAGCGCTGTGCACTCCAGGCTCAACCTACGCGCTGCCCTCGCTGCCGGTAAGGGGCGGTGAATTACGCGTCCACCGGCCCATTCCGCTGCGTTAATCGCCGCGCTATGGTAACGCCGATCGCTCACCGCTCAGGGTTGCTCCGGCATCTCCAGCCTCACCAAGAAAGGTCAACGTGGACAATATTGGAGTCGTATTCTTATCGGAAGTGCTGGGCACGGGGATACTCGTCCTCCTTGGAACCGGTGTGGTCGCCAACGTCGCGCTGGCCAAGAACAAGGGCCTTGGCGGCGGATTCCTCATGGTCACCATCGGGTGGGGTTTCGCGGTCTTCGCCGGCGTCATCGTCGCTTACAATTCTGGCGCACACCTCAACCCGGCAGTCACCCTCGGCCTGGTGACATCGGGTGCAACGGAGTTCGGTTCGGGCGTTCCCGTGAACTTCCTGTCTGTCCTCACCTACATCGCGGGTCAGTTCCTCGGCGCCTTCATCGGAGCCGTTTTTTGCTGGCTGGCCTACAAACAGCACTTCGACGCTGAGCCCAACTCCGCCAACAAACTCGGCGTCTTCTCGACCGGTCCGGCCATCCGCTCCTACGGCTGGAACCTGACAACCGAGATCATCGGCACATTCGTGCTTGTCTTCGTCGTTCTGGCGTTCGGTGGCGGGCGCCAGGGCGAGAGTGGCGGACTGGCCGCGCTCGGCGCACTGCCCGTCGCGCTGCTTGTTATCGTCATCGGCACCTCGCTCGGTGGGCCGACCGGATACGCCATCAACCCGGCTCGTGACCTGGGGCCCCGCATCGCGCACTTCGTCCTGCCGATCAAGGGCAAGGGAACGTCTGATTGGGCATATTCCTGGGTTCCTGTCGTGGGTCCGGTCATTGGCGGCATGCTCGCCGGATGGGCTTCCCTGTTCTTATTGCCCGTCCTCACGTAATCCTTCCCGCGGGCCGGTTCAGTCATTGAATCGGCCCGCACTGTGTGGCTTCACGCAACGGCGTGCGCCGCGTCAAGCACCGATTCTCGCAATCCAAGGAGGTATTTCAAGGCCGAGTACGTCATCGCGATCGACCAGGGAACCACGAGTTCCCGAGCGATCATCTTCGACAAAGCAGGCTCGGTGATCGCGATCGGTCAGCTCGAGCACGAGCAGATCTTCCCCCGGGCCGGCTGGGTCGAGCACGACCCGATGGAAATTTGGGACAACACCCGTGAAGTGATCGGCCAGGCTTTGTCCAAGTTGAACCTGACTCGGCATGACATCGAGGCCGTGGGAATCAGCAACCAGCATGAGACCGCAGTGGTCTCGGACCGCCGCACCGAGCTGCCCGTCCACAACGCGATTGTCTGGTGAGATTCCCGCACCCAGCCCATCGTGGACCGTCTCGCCGCCGACGGCGGAGTCGAACGGTTCAAGGCCCAGGTGGGGCTCCCCCTGGCGACGTACTTCTCCGGAACGAAGATCGTCTGGATTCTCGAGGACGTGAATGACGCGCGCGCAAGGCTGAAGCCGGCGATCTGATGTTCGGCACGACGGACTCCTGGGTGCTGTGGAACCTGACCGGCGGTCTCGAAGGCGGCGTGCACGCGATGGACGTGACCAACGCCAGCCGCACCATGTTCATGGATCTCGAGACTCTGCAATGGGACGACGACATCCTCGCCGCCTTCGGGGTACCCAAGTCGATGCTGCCCGAGATTCGTTCCTCGTCCGAGGTCTACGGCATCGCGAGCGGCCACTGCCTGCTGCGCGAAACCCCGATCGCGGGCATCCTGGGTGACCAGCAGGCCGCCACATTCGGTCAGGCTGCCTTCGACCAGGGTGAGGCGAAGAACACCTACGGCACCGGTAACTTCCTGATCTTCAACACGGGCACCGATATCATCCACTCCAAGAACGGTCTGCTCACCACGCTCGGCTACAAGCTCGGCGACGCCGAACCCCACTATGCGCTGGAGGGCTCCATCGCGGTCACCCGCGCCCTCGTGCAGTGGCTGCGAGACAATCTGGGAATGATCAGTACCTCCGAGGAAATCGAGACGCTTGGCAAAACGGTCGATGACAATGGCGGCGCCTACTTCGTGCCCGCCTTCTCCGGACTCTTCGCGCCGTACTGGCGCTCGGACGCCCGTGGTGCCCTCGTCGGCCTGACCCGATTCGTGGACAAGGGCCACATCTCCCGCGCCGCCCTCGAGGCGACCGCGTTTCAGACCCGGGAGGTCCTGGACGCGGTCAACGCCGACTCGGGTGTTCCATTGGCCGAGCTGAAGGTTGACGGGGGCATGATCGGCAACAACACGCTGATGCAGTTCCAGGCCGACATCATCGGCGTGCCAGTGGTGCGACCGGTCGTGGCCGAAACCACGGCTCTCGGCGCCGCGTACGCCGCCGGACTGGCGGTCGGTTTCTGGGGTGACCTTGACGAGCTGCGGGCCAACTGGCAAAAGGACAGCCGGTGGACCCCGCAAATGGGCGAAGAAGAGAGGAACCGACAGATGCGCAACTGAAAGACGGCCGTTACCAAGACGTTCGGCTGGATTGACGAAGACGTCGTCTAGCTCGTCTCGTTTTGTCTGGGCCAGCCGGGTCACACCCGACTGGCCGCGACCCACTCAGCGAGCTTGGCCGTGGCCGCACCGGAGTCGACTGCCTCCGCGGCCACGACCATTTTAGTGCGAAAGCGCTCGATAATATTGACTTGAGACTGCGCGGGATCGTTTGCAAGGTCAAACGCGACCAGGCCGGCGGCCGCGTTCAGCAGGACGATGTCACGCACCGCACCGACCTCACCGGCCAGCACTGAATGAACGACGGCCGCATTGTGCTCAGCGTCCCCGCCAACGAGCTCATTGATCAAGGCCCGTCGGATTCCCAGGTCACGCGGATCGATGTCGTGCTCCGTCACCAGGCCCCGCGACACCTCCCAGACATGGCTGTGGCCCGTCGTGGTCAGCTCATCGAGACCGTCGTCACCGCGGAAGACCAGGGCCGTCGCCCCGCGTGTCTGGAATACACCCACGATGAGCGGAACTCGGTCCAGGTTTGCGACTCCCACTGCTGACGCCTCGGGACGGGCCGGATTGCACAACGGGCCGAGGTAGTTGAACACCGTGGGGATGCCGAGCTCCTTGCGCGCAAGCGCTGCGTGACGGAACCCCGGGTGAAAAGCGGCAGCGAAGGCGAAGGTGATCCCGGCCGTATCCAAAATGGCAGCAACCTTGTCGGCAGACAGTGTCAGGTCAATGCCGAGGGCAGCAAGCACGTCCGACGAACCGGACGCCGAGCTTGAGGCCCGGTTCCCGTGTTTGATCACGGGAACGCCGACCCCGGCGCAGACGATGGAGGCCATCGTCGAGATGTTGACGGTGCCGAACCGATCCCCACCAGTGCCGACGATGTCCAGGGCCATCGGGTTCACCGCCAGCGGTACGGCATGGTCGAGGATCGCATCCCGAAACCCGACGATTTCGTCCACGGTTTCGCCCTTGGCGCGCAGGGCTACGAGGAAGCCGGCCAGCTGCGCCGAAGTTGCCTCCCCCAGCATGACCTGCTCCATGCTCCACGCGGCATCGGAGACGCTGAGGTCCTCCCCCGAAAGCAAAGCACTAAGGACGTTTGGCCAGGACTGAATTTCAAGCATGGATCGATTTTAGCGAGATCGACGATCCGTCCCGAATTCGCTTCCCGGGGCGCGTTTGTTCCAATCAGGTAGTCATTCCGGTAATTGAGCGACAGGTCCGCCCCGATGACAATAACCGATACGCAAATCGGCCATAATGGAAGAGTGACGAGTCCATCAATTACTTACACGGTCAATGCGCCCGTTGTTAACCGGCCCAACAGCGTGGCTGTTGGCACCATCGTCTGGTTGGGCAGCGAAGTCATGTTCTTCGCCGGGCTCTTCGCCATCTACTTCACGCTGCGGTCGACGTCGCCTGAATTGTGGTTATTCGAGACGGAGAAGCACGGCTTTGGATTCGCCCTTGTGAACACGCTGATCCTCGTGTCCTCTTCGGTGACCTGCCAGTTCGGAGTGTTTGCGGCAGAACGCCTGCAATCACGTTCGACCGGATGGAAACCGAGCCAGTGGGGCATGGTCGAGTGGTTCTTCCTCACCTACGCCCTCGGGGCCATATTCGTGTCCGGTCAGGTCTTCGAGTACGCGACTCTCGTTTCCGAGGGCGTCTCGCTTACCAGCAACGCGTACGGATCCGCATTTTACCTCACCACCGGTTTCCACGGTATTCACGTGACTGCCGGCCTGATCGCGTTCCTGCTCGTCATCGGGCGCGCCTTCGCGGTCAAGAACTTCGGTCACAAGGAAGCAACGAGCGCCATCGTCGTGTCGTACTACTGGCACTTCGTCGACGTTGTCTGGATCGGGCTGTTCCTCGTCATTTACGTTCTTAAATAGAAAGTCGGAGTGGACACCACGTATGACCACGATTAGCACACCGAAGCAGTCCGACGGTCGCAAAGCCGGCCGTCGCAGCCCGCTTGCCAGCGTCGCCCTCATCGCGATCGGACTCCTCTTCACCGGAGGCGCATACGCCGCTTTCAGCACGAGCAGTGCCAGTGCGGAGACGAACGCTGCGTCGCAGCAGACCGTCGGCGAAGGGCAGAAACTCTTCGCGGCCAACTGCGCCACCTGTCACGGATTGAAAGCAGCGGGCACCAATGCTGGCCCCAGCCTGATCGGCGTCGGCGCTGCATCGGTCGACTTCCAGGTGGGCACCGGACGCATGCCGATGCAGTTGAACGGACCGCAGGCTGAGAAGAAGGCCGTCCAGTTCACAGACGAGCAGATCGTGTCCCTCGCCGCTTACGTGGCGTCCCTTGCGCCGGGTCCGGCACTTCCGGATCCGTCTCTCCTCGACGCCGACGGCGATGCCGCCAAGGGCGCCGAGTTGTTCCGCATCAACTGCGCGATGTGCCACAACGTCGCCGGCGCCGGTGGTGCCCTCACTCAGGGCAAGTATGCGCCTGCCCTGGCCGGGGTTACGGAGAAGCACATCTACGAGGCCATGGTCACCGGCCCGCAGAACATGCCCGTGTTCAACGACATGAACATTTCCCCGGAGAGCAAGCGGGACATCATCACGTACCTCAAGTATCTGGACAACAACCCGTCCCCCGGTGGATTCGCTCTGGGCGCCCTCGGACCGGTCTCGGAAGGTCTTTTCCTCTGGATCTTCGGTCTTGGGTCCATCGTTGCCCTGACGGTGTGGATCACCGCCAAGTCGAACTGATCACCGACCAGGTCTGACACAAACTGTTTTATGAGAATTCCGATGAAGGAGAACAATGGCCAAGGACGATAACAGCGGGAAGGACTTGACCGCTGCTGACTCGTCGAGCGTCGGGCATGAGGGGGCTCCCGCAGGCACCGCCGTCGTCGTACGGGATGCCGTGGCCAATCCGGGTCTCCCCCCGCACCGACTGCGCGTCACCGACCTCAACCCCAGCGCGGAGCGTCGCGCCGAGCGAACCGTCTACACGCTCTTCTACCTGTCGATCGTGGGCAGTGTGTTCGCAATCGTGGCGTATATGGTCTTCCCGATCATCCCTGAGGAACCGGATTCGGTTCGTCTGAACAACCTCTTCATTGGTCTCGGCCTCACTCTCGCCCTGCTGGCAATCGGCATCGGCGCCGTGCACTGGGGCAAGGCGCTCATGTTCGACCACGAAGGCGTCGACGAGCGCCACCCGGTGCGGGGGTCCGACGAGACCCGCGAACGCGCGGTCGAGATCTTTCACGAGGCCAATGTTGAATCGGGCATCGGTCGCCGTACGCTCATCCGAAACAGCCTCATCGGTGCCTTGATCGCCTTTCCGCTGCCGGCCGTCGTGTTATTCCGCGGCTTGGGCCCGCAGGACACCAATCCGGCTGCAGCTCTCGAACACACCATGTGGAAGAAGGGCACCAGGCTCGCGATCGACCCCACGGGCACACCGATCAAGGCCTCCGACGTCACCCTCGGCTCGGCCTTCCACGTGATTCCCGAAGGACTGCAGGACCTCGGCCGCGGCAAACTCGAAGAGAAGGCCAAGGCCGCAGTTCTCCTGATGAGGCTGAAGCCGGAAGATATCAATGAGCCCGCCGACAAGAAGGACTGGTCGTACGACGGCATTGTTGCCTACTCAAAAATCTGCACGCACGTCGGATGCCCGGTCGCGCTTTATGAACAGCAGACCCACACGCTCCTGTGTCCCTGTCACCAGTCGCAGTTCGATGTGACGAACCAGTGCGAAGTCATCTTCGGACCGGCCAAGCGCCCGTTGCCGCAGCTGCCCATCACGGTAGACTCCGAGGGGTATCTCATTGCACAAAGTGATTTCACTGAACCCGTCGGACCGAGCTTCTGGGAGCGGAATTGAGCACTGCAACTACGACTACTGACCTGGTCGAAACAAAGAAGTCCGGTGGCCTCACCGGGGCCGCCGCGAACTACATCGACGAACGCACCAGCATTTCGACCGCGGTTAAGGAACTGGGTCGCAAGATCTTCCCCGACCACTGGTCTTTCCTGCTCGGTGAGGTTGCCCTCTACAGCTTCGTCATCATCCTGTTGTCCGGTTCGTTCCTCACGTTCTTCTTCAGCGCTTCGATGACGCCGGTGGAGTACGACGGTTCGTACATGCCACTCAAGGGTGTGGAGATGTCTGCCGCGATGGCATCCTCCCTGGACATCTCCTTTGATATTCGTGGCGGGCTCCTCATGCGCCAGGTCCACCACTGGGCAGCACTGCTCTTCGTGGCTGCAATCGGCTTGCACATGCTCCGCATCTACTTCACCGGTGCGTTCCGCAAGCCGCGCGAGCTCAACTGGGTCATCGGGTTCGTTCTGTTCATCCTGGCCATGGCCGAAGGATTCACCGGCTACTCCCTCCCCGACGACCTGCTCTCCGGAAACGGCTTGCGCATCATCGACGGAATGGTCAAGGGCATCCCGCTGGTCGGAACCTGGATTTCGTTCCTCCTCTTCGGCGGAGAGTTCCCGGGCGAGGCGATCGTCGGACGCCTGTACTCCCTCCACATTCTGCTGCTGCCGGCCATTATCGTGGCTTTGATCGCGATGCACCTGCTCTTCGTCGTCGTACACAAGCACACGCAGTACCCCGGTGCCGGACGCACCAACCAGAATGTAGTTGGCTACCCGGTTTTTCCCGTGTATGCGGCCAAGGCCGGTGGCTTCTTCTTCATCGTCTTCGGCCTCGTGATGTTGATGGCGTCGCTGTTTACGATCAACCCCATCTGGAACTACGGTCCCTACGATCCCTCCCCCGTTTCGGCCGGAACACAGCCGGACTGGTACATCGGTTTCGCTGACGGCGCCCTGCGCCTGATCCCGCCGGGACTCGAGATGGTCTGGCTGGATCGCACCTGGTCCTTCAACATCCTGATCCCGTTGGTGTCGCTGGGCCTGTTCATCCTGGTCGTGCTTATCTACCCGTTCATCGAGGGGTGGGTCACCGGAGACAAGCGTGAGCACCACATCCTCGACCGTCCCCGGAACGCCCCGACACGCACCGCCATCGGTGCCGCCGGAGTCACGTTCTACGCGGCGCTGTGGGCCACGGCCTCCTCGGACATCATCGCAACGCACTTCAAGGTGACGATGGAAGGCGTGATCCACACCATGCAGTTCCTGGTGATTGTGGGGCCCTTCATCGCCTTCTTCGTGACGAAACGTATCTGCCTGGCTTTGCAGAAAAAGGACCGTGAGATCGTTCTGCACGGTTACGAGTCCGGGCGTATCGTGCGTCTACCCGGTGGCGAGTACATCGAGGTTCACCAGCCCGTTGATGAATACGAGCGCTGGAAGCTGGTCAGCTACAACGACTACAAGCCGCTCATGATCCGCCCGAACGCCAAGGGCAAAATCACGGTGGGCCAAAAGGCTCGTGCCGGACTGTCCCGCTGGTTCTTCGAGGACCGGATCGAACCGGTATCGACCACTGAACTCGAACGGGCGCACGACCACCACCACTAGGCTCCGGCCGCGAACACAGAACGGGCATCGATGTCCCTCCAGACCCTGTCGGAGTGGCTTCGGTGCCCAAACTGTTTTCTTCCGCTTTCCCCCGCCGGGCCGCTGACGCTGCGCTGCGGGGCCGGTCACTCCTTCGACGTGAACAAGCGCGGATACGTGTCACTGGCAGGCGGTGCGCGCCGGCTGATCGGCGACAGCGTCGCGATGGTAGACGCGAGAGCACTTTTCCTCGAGACCGGCTGGTACGAGCCGCTGCGCAGCCGCCTTGCTGAGCGGGTGGCGGCTGAGAACCCCTCCCGGGTCATGGACATCGGCTGTGGAACCGGATACTACTTGCAGGGGGTTTTCGCGCTCTGTCCAGATGCGCGCGCCCTGGGCATGGACCTTTCCCCCGTGGCGATCAGGCGCACAGTGAGCGGCCGAGACAACGTCGACGGGCTCGTGGCGGATGTCTGGTCCCCGCTGCCGGTGCGGGACGCGTCAGCAGATGTAATCCTGAACGTCTTCGCTCCCCGGAACCCGTCCGAATTCCACCGGGTCCTGCGCGAAGACGGCCTGCTCGTCGTCGTCGTGCCGCAGGCGTCCCACCTGCAGGAGCTCTGGGCGTCCGGTCTGGCGTTGGACGTGCCCGCGAACAAAGGCGAGCACCTGTCCGAGGCGCTGTCCCCCGCCTTCGAACTGGAAACACGGAACGAGTTGTCGTATTCGCTGCGCCTCAACCTCGCCCAGGCATCCGCTCTAATCGGGATGGGTCCGTCCGCCCACCACACGGATGTCGACGCGCTGACGGACCATCTGAGTGGCGTGCAGACCGTCACGGCGTCCTTCGAGTTACTCGGCTACCGTCGCATCACGATCTGAAGCCCGGCAACCACGCGAAGCATCTTACGACCTGAACGAATTCGACGGAGACTCTGGCAGAATCGTACCCCGACGGGCCGGGAAGACGCGAATACCCGAGAATCCCCGTCGAATTCGTTCGAGGCCATGCAAGCGGGAACTGCGGATCAGGCTGCGTGGAACTGTGAACTTGCCCGGCCGTGTCACTCCGAGGCGATGCGCGGTGCATAAACATAGGTGGCGTCCAGAACCTGTGTCCTGGACGCCGCCGTACGTGCCAGAAGCACGTGTCTCAATTCAGATCAGCGAGCGAAGTTGCCCCGATAGTACTCGTATACCCAGCCGACGAGGCAGATGACCCCGATGCCCAACGCGATGATCGAGATCCACACGCCGACAGCCAGCCCCATGAAGAGCAGAGCAGCACTGGCAGCCAAGAGGATGGGCCACCAGCTCCACGGGCTGTAGAAACCAACCTCAGGGTCGCCGTCGTCGATATTCGCGTCAAGACGATCTTCGGGAAGCTCGCCACCCTGAGCACTGTGCACCCGGCTCAGGTAGAACGCGACGAAGCTGAAGAAGATCGCGCACAGGCCGAGTGTGAACGTCCCCGCCCACTCGATCTTGTTCTGGTTAGGGTCAAGAAGACCCCAGACCACATAGGCCGTCGTGACCACCACGAAGAACCCGCTCAGAACCAGAAGGAGATTGACGTTGGCTCTCATTTACTTCGTCCTTTTCGACGTTACGTCGTACGTGGGGGCATCCGGGGCGTCCTTCGCCGGCCCGATTCCGACTGTCATGGGCGCCTCCGGGTGGTTCAGGTCAAACGCGGGGCGCTCGGACCGGATGCGCGGGATGGAGGTGAAGTTGTGGCGCGGCGGCGGGCAGGAGGTAGCCCACTCGAGCGAGCCGCCGTGGCCCCACGGGTCGTTCACGGTGACCTGCGGTGCCTTACGGGCGGTGATATAGACGTTCAGGAAGAACGGGATCATCGAGATCGCGAGAATGACCGAGCCGACCGTAGACAACTGGTTCATCCAGGTGAAGCCGTCTTCGGGCAGGTACGACGCGTACCGACGCGGCATGCCGACGACGCCCAGCCAGTGCTGCACCAGGAAGGTTGTGTGGAAACCGATGAAGAGGAACCAGAAGTGCCACTTGCCGAGGCTCTCATTGAGCATCTTGCCAGTCCACTTCGGCCACCAGAAGTAGAACCCACTGAACATCGCGAAAACCACGGTTCCGAAGATGACGTAGTGGAAGTGCGCGACGACGAAGTAGGTGTCCGAGACGTGGAAGTCGAGCGGCGGCGAGGCCAGGATGACGCCGGTGAGGCCACCGAAGGTGAAGGTGACCAGGAAGCCAAGGGCCCACAGCATGGGCGTTTCGAAGGTCAGCGAGCCATGCCACATGGTGCCGATCCAGTTGAAGATCTTCACCCCGGTCGGAACGGCGATCAGCATGGTCATCAGGGAGAAGAACGGCAGCAGGACAGAGCCGGTGACGTACATGTGGTGCGCCCAGACCGCCACGGACAGTGCCGCGATGGAGATGGTCGCGTAGATGAGGGTCTTGTATCCAAAGATCGGCTTGCGGCTGAAGACCGGGAAGACTTCCGAAACGATGCCGAAGAACGGCAGCGCGATGATGTACACCTCAGGGTGACCGAAGAACCAGAACAGGTGCTGCCACAGGATGGCTCCACCGTTGGCCGGATCGTAGATGTGCGAGAGGAAAATGCGGTCGGACGCGGCGGCCAGAAGGGCTGCGGCGAGAACGGGGAAGGCCATCAGGATGAGGATCGACGTGACCATGGTGTTCCACGTGAAGATCGGCATCCGGAACATGGTCATTCCGGGGGCGCGCATCGTGATTACCGTGGTGATGAAGTTCACGGCGCCGAGAATGGTGCCGAAGCCGCTCAGCCCAAGCCCGACCATCCACAGGTTGCCACCGACGCCTGGGGAGAACGTCGTACTGGCCAGAGGCTGATAGGCGAACCAGCCGAAGGATGCGGCACCCTGCGGAGTGAGGAATCCACCGACGGCGACGAGACTGCCGAAGAAGAAGGCCCAGAAGGAAAAGGCGTTCAACCGGGGGAAGGCCACGTCGGGGGCGCCGATCTGCAGCGGCATGAGGGAGTTGGCGAACCCGAAGAACAACGGCGTAGCGAACATCAGCAGCATGATCGTGCCGTGCATGGTGAAGAGCTGGTTGTACTGCTCCTTCGTCTGGACGACCTCGAGGCCGGGGGCGAAAAGCTGTGCGCGGATAACCAGTGCCATGACACCGGCAAGACAGAAGTAGACGAACGACGTGATCAGGTACATGTACCCGATGACTTTGTGGTCAGTGGAGGTGATCCACCGGACGATGACGTTGCCCTTGCGCTCGACACCGGTGGGCCGACGCGGGGCAGTGGGGGCTGCCGGCGCGGAAGGTGCCGTAGTGGTAGTAGTAGTCATGGACTAGTTGCCCTCCTGCTCGGTTGGTGCTGTCGTTCCCGGCAGATTTTGGTTGCGTGCGTAATCGAGGCCGAGCTGGCCGTCGTTGCCTGCAGCACGCAGAGAGTCGATGTACGACTCGTAGTCTGCCTCGGACACGACCTCGACCGTGAAGAGCATCAGCGAGTGATTCTCGCCGCACAGTTCGGCACACTTTCCGTCATAGGTGCCGATGCGCTCCGGGATGATCGACATGTAGTTGGTCTTGCCGGGGATCATGTCTTTTTTGTACAGGAAGTCAACGACCCAGAATGAGTGGATGACGTCGCGGGCGTCGAGCGCCAGTTCAACCTTCTGGCCGACCGGCAGGACGAGCGTGGGGATCTCAGACTGAACCAGCGAACCGGCGGGGCCGTCGACGTCGGGCTGGCCCTGGATGCCGGCACTGTAGACGTCTTCGTTGACGTAGTTGAAGTCCCAAGCCCACTGCTTGCCGATGACCTGGATTTTGACCTCCGGCTCATCGAAACGAGCCTCGATCTCTGCCTGGTCCCGCGCGGTGAAGGCGAAGAAGCCGACCACGAGAATAAGGGGAACGACCGTGTAGAAAATCTCGATCGGCATGTTGTAACGAAGCTGCACCGGAAGGCCGGTCTGACCCTTGCGGCGGCGGTAGACAACGACGGCCCAGATGATGAGCCCCCAGGTGATGAGCCCCACAATCATCAGAACGATCCATGATGTGGTCCACAGCCCGGAGATGCGCTCCGTCTGGTTGGTTACCGCCGGCTCACCCTCGATGAAGCCGGGGAGGTAGCCATGAAGCTGGGCTTGCGAGCAACCTGCGAGAACGAGGGCCAACGACGCTGCGATCGGAATTGCAGCCCATCGGAGACGATGGTTTTTGCGCACCAGTAACCTTTCGGTGAGACTCGACGACACTTAACTGGAAGTGCTTCTATAGACTCCCAGCCTACTGCGGGTGGCACGTTCCGTTGTGCAAGAACCGGCCTCCGAGATAACGAATTCGCCGCCAGTCATAGTATTTGCGGAGATACGAGCCCGTCGCGCTTTGTCTGGCGCCGGTGGGTCAGCTGAAGGAATCTCCACATGCGCAGCTTCCGCCGGCGTTCGGATTGTCGATCGTGAACCCCTGCTTTTGGATGGTGTCCTCGAAGTCGATGGATGCCCCGTCCAGGTAGGGGACACTCATTTTGTCTACGACGATCTCGACCCCATCGAAGTCGACGAGAGCGTCACCGTCGAGTAGCCTCTCGTCGAAATAGAGCTGGTAGATGAGGCCGGAGCAGCCGCCGGGTTGAACGGCAACGCGCAGGCGGAGGTCCTCGCGGCCTTCCTGGGCGAGCAGGCTGCGTACCTTGTCAGCGGCGGTGGCGCTCAGGCCCACGCCATGGGCGGCTGTGCTGGCGGCGACTGTGTCGGTCATGGTGCTCCTCAGTGTTCGAGTCGTTTTCACACGGTCTTTCGCGGCGGCTGAATGCCGCTGGTGGCCACGAAGATTGTACCGACCACAACCGGGAATACACCATCTGCATTCCCGGATTTCTGCGCTCTCGGTCGGGTCAGCTCCCGGTGCGCTGATTCAGACGGCCGAGTAGGAAGGCCTCACTGAGGATGGCCCGCTTGAACACTCCGAGATGCAGAGATTCGTTGGGGCTGTGCGCCCTGGAATCCGGGTCCTCGACCCCGGTGACCAAGATCTGAGCATCCGGAAACACCCGCACTAGGTCGGCGATGAAGGGGATGGACCCGCCGACGCCGATGTCCACCGGGCTTTCGCCCCAGGCTTCGGCCATGGCGCTCCGCGTCTCAGCGACGGCCCAGCCGCCCGTGTCGACCAGGAAGGCCTCCCCCGTGTCGACGTCATCGATGTCGATCCGGGCGCCGAATGGAGCCTTGGCGTGCAGATGCGCCTCGAGCGCACGGAACGCCTCGTCCGCCGACTGACCGGGAGCGATCCGGGTGCTTAGGCGAACGGTGACGGCCGGGGTGAGCGTGTTCGACGCGTTGGCCACGGACGGCGCGTCGATCCCGGTGATTGTGATGGCCGGCTGGGACCAGATCCGGCTGAGCACCGAGCCGTGACCGATCGGGCCGACGCCGTCGGTGAGCCCGGTTTCCAGGCGGAGCTGCTCCACCGAGTAGTCCGGAGTCGGAACATCGATGCTCGTCAGCCCGCGGACGGCGACGGCGCCGTCGTCGGCGTACAGGCTGTCGAGCAGACGAACGACGGCCATCATCGCGTCGGGAACCGCTCCCCCGAACATGCCCGAGTGCGACGCGTGGTCAAGGGTGCGTACCGTCAGTCGGAACGTGACATTGCCGCGCAGCGCCGTGGTCAGTGCGGGGGTGTTGATGTCCCAGTTGTTCGAATCTGCGACGACGATGGCGTCCGCGCGCAGGGACTCCCGGTTCTCCTCCAGGAAGGTGGCGAAGGACCGGCTGCCGAACTCTTCCTCGCCTTCGATGAAGAGCGCCAGGCCGAGGTCGAAATCGGGTCCTTCTGCTTCCACGAGAGCTCGGATCGACGCGATGTGGGCCATGACTCCCGCCTTGTCGTCCGCCGCACCGCGTCCGTAGAGGCGGTCGCCACGCACGGTCGGTTCGAACGGGTTGGAGTCCCAGTCCGCATCCTGGCCGGGAGGTTGCACATCGTGGTGCGCATAGAGCAGAACCGTCGGGCGCCCGTTGCGTGCCGCGCGCGTGGCCAAAACGGCCGGATGGCCGAGTTCGGCACCGCCCGGGATCCCGGCCCGCTTGATCTCGACCGATTCGAACACCCCGAGGTCGCGGACCAGGACCGCGACGGCATCCGCGCTGGTGGTCACCTGAAGTGCGTCGAAGGCATCCCAGGAGACGGAGGGAATCCGCACCAGGGAGCACAGGTCGGCAATGGTCGTGGGAAGGCCGCGTTCGACTGCCGCACGAAGAGCCGGGGCGGCCGGTGAGATTGCCGGGGGCGCTGTTTCTCGAATATCGGTCATCAGGTAATCTTAAGGCAACCAATTGCAAGGAACTGATGTGGCTAAGCCTGTGAACCCAGACGCACAACCATCCATGGAGACCCCGGACGAGACCAGGTCTCGCCTCGCGGCCACCCACCCTGTCGGCAAAGGGCAGGCGACGCCCAGCCGCAAGCAGCAAGAGGCTCTGAATCGGCGCCCGCTTGTTCCAGATGACCGCAAGCTCGCGGCCAAGCAGGCCAGAGGCAAGGCCGCCGAGGCTCGCGAGCGTGCCCGGGTGGGTATGGCTGCCGGAGATGAGAAGTTCCTCCCCGTGCGCGACCGCGGTGTGCAGAAGCGCTTCGTGCGCGACTTTGTCGACGCCCGCTTCAACGTGGGCGAATTCATGATTCCGGTGATGTTTCTGGTCATCCTGCTCAGCGTATTCCCCGACGCGGCCGTGCAGACGTACGGAATCCTGGGCCTGTGGGCCTTCGTCATCGTCGCCGTTGTCGACTCCGTCATCCTGGGCTTTATCGTCACGCGCAAGCTCAATGCCAAGTTCGGCGCTGAGAAAGCCGAGCGTGTGCGCTGGTACGCAGCGATGCGTGCACTGCAACTGCGTGTGCTTCGCCTGCCGAAACCACAGGTCAAGCGCGGCCGCTACCCCGCCTGACGCCGGAACTTCTCACGCGCTCAGGCGGAGAAGGTCCCCGACCTGATCAGGGGCACGCGGAGTTCCTCGTCCGTCAGCGATCCGTGCTGACCGACCATCGAACGTGCGGACTGATTCGGCTCGCGGGAGTCGTAGTAGGCTATGAGCTTGCGTGCGGCCACGATCACGTCGCCGATGCGTGGCAGGACCTCGGGTGCAACATCGCCGAACAGCCCGGACTCGACTGCTTCCGCGCGGCTGAAGACCCAGGCGCGGTGGCCTTCAATACCGCGCCACGTATCGGCGAGGGCCGCGCCTGAGTCGGAACCGAGTTCGGGTTCGAGGTAGAGGTGCAGGCACCGGGGATCCCCGCCGATGTGGCGGACGCCGCCGATGAGTTCGGGGACCGTGTCGAAGAGCACGTGTCTGGTCATCGGGACGTCGATGATTCCGTGGTCGGCCGTGACCAGGAGACCCTCATCGGCTTTCAGTGCGGCTGCGAAGCGGGCGGCCGCGCCGTCGAGGTTCTCCAGCGCGGCCAACCACCGTTCGGACTCCCAGCCGTGCGCGTGTGCGGCCACATCCAGCTCGGGGACGTAGACGTAGACGAGGGCGCGCGGCTCGGTGTCCAGAAGGTGTCGCGCGGCGGCAAACCTGTCGGACACGCTCTCCGCGGGCACGTAGTGCGCGCCGCGAAGCGCCGCCTGGGTGAAGCCGGATGTGGTGTACCGGCGGGGTCCGATGGCGAAACCGGGGATGCCGGCATCCGCGGCCCGTTCGAAGACGGTGCGCGCACGCTGCCAGGTCTCCGGTCGCATGTCGTCGTCCCAGCCGGTCAGCTGGTTCACCACACGGTCCCGGTCGGCGTCTCGGACCCGGTAGCCGACGAGTCCGTGCTGCCCGGGTGCGACACCCGTGGTAAGGGTCGTGATGCCTGCAGCCGTGGTGGATGGGAAGACGCCGTCGACCACGCTGGACTTGGTCAGCAGCGAGTTCAGGAATCGGGCGTGCCCGGGACGGGCTCGGAGGGAACTGACGCCGAGGCCGTCCGCCAGAAGGACGACCGCCTTGTTCGTCTGGCCGAGGTCCAGAATGTTGGAAAGGCCCTCGATCGATGACAGGGAACTTGTGAGAACGTCGGCAAGGCGCAGGGTGCCGAATTGGCGGGCCGGTAGCATGGGGGGCATCGTGCCAAGTCTGACATAGACAGGGACGGATCGATCCAGCGCCTACCCGACAGCGCGCGTCCCTCAACGCACGCCTCAGCAGAATTCACGAATGAGCCGTTCAGACAGCACCACGCCCGCCACGTTCACCGAGCGCATCGAAGACGTCGATGTATCCACCGAGATGCAGGGCTCGTTCCTCGAATACGCCTACTCGGTCATCTACTCCCGGGCGCTCCCGGACGCCCGGGACGGGCTCAAGCCAGTGCAACGGCGCATCCTGTATCAGATGAGCGAGATGGGGCTCCGCCCCGATCGCGGCCACGTCAAGTCGGCGCGGGTCGTCGGCGAGGTCATGGGAAAGCTGCACCCGCATGGCGACACCGCGATCTATGACGCTCTCGTGCGCATGGCGCAGGCGTTCACGCTCCGGGTCCCTTTGATCGACGGCCACGGCAACTTTGGCTCGCTCGATGATGGGCCGGCCGCCCCGCGGTACACCGAGGCCAGGCTGGCCGCGCCGGCCCTGGCCATGACGGAAAACCTCGACGAGGACGTCGTCGACTTCGTACCCAACTACGACAACCAGCTCACCCAGCCGGACGTTCTCCCGGCCGCCTACCCCAACCTGCTCGTCAACGGCGCGAGCGGTATCGCCGTCGGCATGGCCACCAACATGGCTCCGCACAACCTGATCGAGGTCGTCGGCGCGGCACGTCATTTGCTCGCCCACCCAAACGCGACCCTCGAAGACCTGATGGAGTTCGTCCCGGGGCCTGACCTGCCCACCGGCGGCACGATCGTCGGGCTGACGGGAATCATGGATGCCTACGCCACCGGGCGCGGCAGTTTCAAGACCCGGGCGCGGGTATCCGTCGAAGCCATCACCGCCCGCAAGGCCGGTCTCGTAGTCACCGAACTTCCCTATCTGGTCGGGCCCGAGCGGGTCATCGAGAAGATCAAGGACGGGGTCAATTCCAAGAAGCTCAGTGGCATCTCCGATGTCACCGATCTGACGGACCGCACCAAGGGACTCCGTCTCGTCATCGGGATCAAGACCGGTTTCAGCCCGGAGGCCGTGCTCGAGCAGTTGTACCGGGTGACCCCGCTCGAGGACTCCTTCAACATCAATGCGGTGGCCCTCGTCGACGGCGGCCCGCAGACACTGGGTCTGCGGGAACTCCTGCTCGTCTACATCGGACACCGAATCGAGGTCGTGACCCGGCGCTCGGCCTACCGACTGGCCCGACGAACGGAGCGTCTGCATCTTGTCGAAGGCCTAATGGTGGCAATCCTGGACATCGACGAGGTAATCCAGGTCATCCGCGCCAGCGACGACAGCGAGCAGGCGCGCGCCAAGCTGATCGACGTTTTCGACCTGAGCCAGATTCAAGCCGAGTACATTCTCGAGCTCCGCCTGCGGCGCCTGACCCGCTTCTCGCGCATCGAACTCGAAACCGAGCGGGATCAGCTGCTGGCGGAGATCGCGGCGCTGAAGAAGCTTCTCGGCAGCAGGGCCTCCATCCGCACCCTGGTGTCCGACGAACTGGCCTCGGTGGCCGAGCGTTTCGGCACACCGCGGCGAACCCTGTTGACCGAGGCCAAGGCGAGTGTCGCCGGCGCCAACAGCGCCGCCGCCAAGCGGAAGGCCGCCATCCTCGAGGTGACGGACACTCCGACCCGGGTCTACCTCAGCGTGACGGGCAAGATCGCCCGGGTGGAGATTCCGGCCGGCACCACTTTCCAGCCGGAGCGGATCACCCCGGCTCAGAGGCGCAGCAAGCATGACGCCGTCCTGTCCGTTCTGGACACGACCAGTCGCACCGAGATCGGAGCGGTCACCAGCCTGGGACGGCTCATCCGCTTCTCCCCCGTCGACCTCCCCTTGCTGCCGCCGACCTCGGTCCAGCTCGGGGCCGGCGTACGCGTGCGCGACTACCTGGCCCTGCCCAACACAGCGGAGAAGATCGTCGCGCTCGTCGCGCTCGATTCCAAGCATTCGATCGTTCTCGGGACCAGACAGGGCATCGTGAAGCGCGTCACCCCCGGCGACTGGGCAAACAAACCCGATTTCGAGATCATCGCGCTGAAGCCCAAGGACATGGTGGTCGGCGCGGCGCAGGGTGCGGAAGACGACGAACTCGTCTTCATCGCCTCCGACTCACAGCTGTTGCGTTTTCCTGCCGGGTCGGTGCGCCCGCAGGGGCGCACCGCCGGCGGTATGGCGGGCATCAAACTGGCCGCGGACGCGCACGTGGTGTATTTCACCAGCGTGGAAACGCACGGCGCGGCGGCGCTCGTGGTTGCGACCGTCGCGACCGGCAGCCACACCCTGCCCGGAACAGACCCGGGCAGCGCCAAAGTGTCCGACTTCTCCGAGTACCCGGCGAAAGGCCGGGGAACGGGTGGGGTGCGCTCCCAGCGGTTCCTGAAAGGCGAGGACACCGTCTCCGTCGCGTGGGTGGGGCCTCTGCCGGCCCGGGCGGTCGCGTCGGACGGCACACCCCGCATGCTTCCTGAATCAGGGTCGCGGCGTGATGCGTCCGGGGCCATGCTCGACTCCGTGATCGGCGCCATCGGCGCCCGGATCGGCTGACGCCCGAGCGCGATCTCCAGCCATGTGCGGAGGGTGGTGCGTTATGGTGGCCAAATGACACACCTCGACGATTCCGTCATTCTCGTCCTCGGCGCCTCGGGGGGTCTGGGAAGTGAAATTGCCCGACTTCTGGCTGCCGGCGGCGCCCGACTCGTCCTAAGCGGACGCAACCAGGCGAAACTTGAGGCGCTCTCGATTCCCGGAACCCCGCTCGCCGCCGACCTCATCGATCCGGACGCAATCACGACCCTCGTCGCCGACGCGATCAGCGTGAACGGACGGCTCGACGGCATCGTCAACGCGTCGGGGGTCGTTGCCTTCGGACCGGCGATCGAGGTGAGCGATGAGACGCTCGTCGAGCTGTTCGCCGTGAACACGCTGGCACCGATCCGCCTGCTCCGTGCGGCTCGGGCCGCGCTGAGCGAATCCGCCGAGCAGGGGCGAGAGCCCTTTATCGTCACCCTCAGCGGCGTCGTCAGCGAGAGCCCCACTGCCAACCTTGCCGCATACTCGGCGTCCAAGGCCGCCCTCGCTGCCTTCGGACAGGCCGCCGGCCGGGAACTGCGGCGTAGCGGCATCCGCATTCTGGACGCGCGGCCCGGTCACACCGAGACCGACCTCTCCACTCACCCGATCTCCGGAATCGCCCCGCGCCTGCCGGCCGGCTACCCTCCGGTCGTCGTCGCCCAGCGCGTCGTCGACGCCATCATCAACGGCGAACGCGACCTGGCAAGCACATCGTTCCACTCGTAGGCCCCCCGGTCACGGGCGTCACACGTCGATACGGTCGCGACTCAGTTTGTCCGAGCTCTCGATGATGAATTCCTTGCGCGGCGCGACGTCGTTGCCCATCAGGAGCTCGAAGACGTTGCCGGCCATCTCCGCGTCGGCGACCCGCACGCGGCGCAGCGTGCGATGCGCCCGCTCCATCGTCGTCGTCGCGAGCTGGTCGGCATCCATTTCGCCGAGGCCCTTGTAGCGCTGGATCGGATCCTGGTAGCGCTTGCCGCTTTTCTTGAGTCCGGCGAGCACGGCCTGAAGCTCCACCTCCGAATACGTGTAGATGGTCTCGTTCGGCTTCGTGCCCGGGTTCATCACCACGACCCGGTGGAGCGGCGGTACGGCCGCGAAAACGCGTCCCTCCGTGATCATCGGGCGCATGTAGCGGAAGAACAGGGTGAGCAGCAGCGTGCGGATGTGCGCGCCGTCGACATCCGCGTCGCTCATGATGATGACCTTGCCGTAGCGCGCGGCTGACAGGTCGAAACTTCGTCCGGACCCGGCGCCGATCACCTGGATGATCGACGCGCACTCGACGTTCGACAGCATGTCGGCAACGGATGCCTTTTGCACGTTCAGGATCTTGCCGCGAATGGGGAGGAGTGCCTGGTGCTCGCTGTCCCGGGCGAGCTTGGCCGTGCCCAGGGCGGAATCTCCTTCGACGATGAAGAGCTCGCTCGTCGAGACATCATTGCTGCGGCAGTCGACCAGTTTCGCGGGCAGGGACGAGCTCTCCAGCGCGTTCTTCCGGCGCTGGGTTTCCTTGTGGGCGCGAGCCGAGATTCGCGATTTCATCTCGGCCACGATCTTGTCCAGCACCACCGCGGCCTGCGTTTTGTCATCGCGCTTCGTGGACACGAAACGCTCGTTCATGGCTTGGGCGACGACGTTGGCCACGATGGCGCGAACCGCGGGGGTGCCAAGCACCTCCTTGGTCTGCCCCTCGAATTGAGGCTCGGGCAGCCGCACGGTGAGCACGGCTGTGAGGCCGGCCATCACGTCGTCCTTCTCCAGCTTGTCCGACCCCATTTTGAGCCGTCGAGCGTTCAGCTCGACCTGCGCTCGCAAGAACTTGAGCAGGCCCGCGTCGAACCCGGCCTGGTGCGTTCCGCCCTTCGGGGTGGCGATGATGTTCACGAAGCTGCGGACAGTCGTATCGTAACCTGTCCCCCAACGGAGGGCGATGTCCACGGCACAGTCCCGGACCAGCTCGGTGGGCACCATGGCGCCCGTCGGGGTCAGCACCGGGACAGTCTCCCGGAAGGTCCCGTTTCCGGTCAGTCGCCAAGTGTCGGTGATCGGGCTGTCGGTGGCGAGGTGATCGACGAACTCCGAGATCCCGCCCTCGAACATGAAGGACTCGAGCACGTGCACGTCTGTGCGCTCGTCTACGATCTCGATCCCCAGGCCCGGGACGAGAAAGGCCGTCTGACGCGCTCGCTCGAGCAATTCCTCGGTCTGAAACGACGCACCCTTCGTGAAGATCTGACGGTCGGCCCAGTAGCGCACCCGCGTCCCGGTCACACCGCGCTTGACCTTGCCGATGACGCGTAGTTCGCTCTGCTTCTCAAAAGGCGTGAACGGCGCGTCGGGGCTCTTCTTCCCCGAGTCCGCGAAAATCCCGGGTTCGCCGCGGTGGAACGACATGGCCCAGGTCTTGCCGTCACGGTCGACCTCGACATCGAGGCGCTCGGACAGGGCATTGACGACGGATGCGCCCACGCCGTGGAGGCCACCGGACGCGGCATACGATCCGCTGCCGAATTTGCCGCCGGCGTGCAGTTTGGTGAAGACGACCTCGACACCGGTCAGTCCCGTCTTCGGCTCGATGTCAACCGGAACGCCCCGAGCCGTGTCGCGCACCTCCACGCTCTCGTCAGCATGGAGCACGATGTCGATGCTGGTGCCGAAGCCGCCCAGTGCCTCGTCGACCGAGTTGTCGATGATCTCCCAGAGACAGTGCATGAGGCCGCGCGAGTCGGTGGACCCGATGTACATGCCCGGGCGTTTGCGAACCGCTTCCAGCCCTTCGAGGACTGACAGGTGGCGGGCAGAATAATCAGAAGAACTCACAACGGTCAAGAATACCGAACCAACGCCCTTCCCCGGTCATCAACACCCGATTGAAGTGCGCTACGCGGTGAGCGAAATAACGGGCAACCGACTCGATAACCTTGCCAGACCGTGTTTCCATTAGGTACAGGTTAAATTGGTATCAGTTGGTATCAGTCTGGAGGAGGAAACCATGTCCCAGATCGCAGCCGAAAATGGTGCCATCAATCACGAGAAGGCTCCCCACCAGCTCACCGCGGCAGACCGCTGTGATGCATGTGGAGCGCAGGCCTACATTCGTGTGGTCGTGAACAACAGCGAACTGCTGTTCTGCGCGCACCACGGCCGTAAGCACCAGGAGAAGCTCGCCGCCATCGCGGACAGCTGGCACGACGAGTCGAGCCGCCTCCTTGAGGACCAGCGCTCCTAGCGGTATCGGTCGGCCTCAGGCAGCTCGAACTGTCCCGCGACCGGCCGATGGGCATCTACTCCATGGGGAGTCCGAGCCGCACCGCGATCTGATTGCGTGCGGCTTGTGCCATGTCGTCGGCAGCCAGCGAATGGTCACCGGGCAAATACTCATGAACGATACGAGCTAGGGCCGTACGCAGCAGGTGATCGGCCAGCCCGGGGTTTTTGGCGAGAACGGGACCGTGAAGATGGGTCCCGACGACGCTACCCATGACCAGTCCCTCCGTACCCGCGCCATTGCCCGTTCCGGAGATCACCTGGCCGAGCGGCGCCGCCTCGCCACCGACATAGCTGCGCTGATGATTCTCGAAACCGATCAGACGTCCGAACCGGGAGGCGACCACGATGTCTTCCGTGGCCCGTGCCGGCATCGGAACAGCGCGACCGGCCACGATGCCCAGCCCCTCGACAACGGATCCGTCGGCGAGTTCGATGCCCCAGCTCAGAAGTTCCCAGCCGGTTCCGACCAGGAGGATGGGGACACCCGCGGTGGCCCAGGTGCGCAGCTCCGTGGTCATCGTCGCGAGGATGTCCCTGGCGCGCACCATGTCGGAGTCGGAGCCCGATCCGATGACGACGGCATCGACCTGGTCCGGCAGATCGGCCGCGGAGCGCACCTCCACGACCGTGGCGTCGGCACCGGCCCATCGGGCCCGCTGGGCGAGAACGCGGGCGTTGGCGGCATCGCCATTGGTGCCCAGGAGCTCGGGAAGCAGCGACACGATCGAGAGCGGACGGGTCATTCCTGCTCCTCCTTGTTGGTGACGAGCCCCAAGTATGTCCTGGTGCGTCGCATGGAGTCTGCGGAGAAGATGATCGTCTTCAAACCAGTCAGTGGTTCGGGCAGAGCCAGGAAATCATCCAGGGCCAGGCCCAGGTTCGGCTCGATGCGGTCGACGACGACGTCGTCGTACACCAGCTGGAGGGCGATGTCGTGCGCCTTCGAACCGGATGCAATGCGGACCCGGCCCAGACCCGAGGTGTTGACGGGCCAGAAGTAGGACGGGTCGCGCACGTCTGACCCGATTGCGATGAGAATCTGCTCGGTCTTTGGCTCGAGGCTGTCGACGTTCAGTTGGAAACTGGCCGGGTTCTGCACCAGCACGAATTCAACCTGCTGGCCGCGAACCGTGACGATCTCACCACGGCCGAAGACCGGTGGGATGGCCGAGATGGCGTTGATGGCCAGCACCGGGTCGAAGCGGTCGCCGAGTGCGGCCTGCGCCGTGCACAGCGCTGTCAAGGCGTCGACGGCATAATGCGTTCCGCGGGCAGGCAGCCCGAGCGGGTAAACCACACCCGCAATGCTCACGGTGGCGCGGCGGCCCTGCACTGAGGTGAGGAGCATCCCCTCCCCCGCGTCCAGCCTGGTGGCGGTGGTCGCACTGTAGCCCAGGCCCCGCGGATTATCGGCGAGAACGTCGGCGGAGACGCCGTAGCGCGCGACTGCCGAGGAGCCGGGTAGGCGTCCGGCGAGGTCGGTCAAATACTGGTCGTCCGCGTTGACCACGACGGTTCCGGTGGCGCTGGCGGCGATCTTGGCGAGCATGGCCGCGACCATGTTCGAGTCATGAAATCGGTCGATCTGGTCGACCATGACGTTCGTCAGCGCAACGACGCGCGGCGTCAACGTACCGGAGATCAGGGCTCCGTGGCCCTCATCCATCTCCAACACGGCGATGTCGCCCGCGATATGACCGCTCAGGCTGGCCTGCTCGAGTAGCGCGGAGGTCAGACCCTGGCTGATGTTGGCCGTGGACTGATTGGTGAAGACAACGCTGCCGTGAGCTCGGAGCGCCGCGACCAGCATCTTGGTCGTCGTTGATTTGCCGCTCGACCCGGTGACGATGACCAGGCCGCCGGGAAAGCTGTTCAGGCTGAGAGGAAGGAATCCGGGTGCGATCCTGTTGACGACGAGGCCAGGGATCGCGGATCCGCCGCCCGGCTTCCGCCAACGGGCCATTTTCCGTACGACTCGTCCCAGAAGAATCGCCGGTACGTAGCGCAAAACGCGCTCTACTCGAGGTAGTCGCGTAGGGACTGCGACCGTGAGGGGTGACGCAGTTTGGCCATGGTCTTGGACTCGATCTGACGGATGCGCTCGCGTGTCACGCCGAACGTGTCGCCGATCTGGTCGAGGGTCTTCGGCATGCCGTCCCCGAGGCCGAAGCGCATGCGGATGACGCCCGCTTCTCGTTCGGAGAGCGAGTCGAGCAGGCTCTCCAGCTGCTTCTGCAACATCGTGAACCCGACGGCGTCCGCAGGCACGACGGCTTCCGTGTCCTCGATCAGGTCGCCGAACTCGCTGTCGCCGTCCTCACCGAGCGGAGTGTGCAGGGAGATGGGTTCGCGGCCGTATTTCTGGACTTCGACGACCTTCTCCGGGGTCATATCCAGTTCGCGGCTCAGCTCTTCCGGTGTGGGCTCCCGGCCGAGGTCCTGAAGCATCTGGCGCTGCACGCGGGCGAGCTTGTTGATGACCTCGACCATGTGCACCGGAATTCGGATCGTGCGGGCCTGGTCGGCCATCGCACGCGTGATCGCCTGACGGATCCACCAGGTTGCGTAGGTGGAGAACTTAAAGCCCTTGGTGTAGTCGAATTTTTCGACGGCACGGATGAGGCCCAGGTTGCCCTCCTGGATCAGGTCGAGGAATTGCATGCCGCGGCCCGTGTAGCGCTTGGCGAGCGAGACGACCAGGCGAAGGTTCGCCCCCAGGAGGTGGCTTTTGGCGCGGGCGCCGTCTTTGGCGACCCACATGAGCTCGCGTCCAAGGGCGCTCTTCTTCTCGGCGTCGCTCATCTGGGACATCTTGTCTTCGGCGAAAAGCCCGGCTTCGATTCGCATCGCGAGCTCGACCTCTTCGGCGGCGTTCAGCAGGGCGACCTTGCCGATCTGCTTCAGGTAGTCCTTGACAGGGTCGGCCGTCGCTCCGGTGATTGCGCTGGAGTAAACCGGTACCTCGTCGTCGTCGTCGACCAGTGACAGTACCAGGGCGCCGCTCGGGAGTGCCTCGGCGGATGCTGCGCGCTTCTTTTTGGCCTCGTCGGAGTCGTCGTCGGCATCCGCGTCATCGCCGCGTGCGGCCTCATCGTGTTCGTCAGATGCCGGCTTGGCCTTCGCCTTCGTGCTGGCGGTGCGCTTGCGCGGCGCAGGCTTCTCTTCACCGTTTGCTGCGGCAGCGGCCGCAGCAGCGGCCTTGGCCAGGGCGGCCTTGGTCGGCTTCTTCGCGGCGGCCTTGGCTGCCGGCGCAACTGCGTCTGGAACCGCAGTGGTGCTCACGGTGGACTCTTCGGTCTGCTCGATTTTTGTGCGGGTTGCCATTCGAACACCTCTCATGCCGTGGCTCGGGAGCCTGCGGCGCTGCCAGGCGGGTCCCGACCGGGTGGGTATGGCGGGAGATGAGCCTGGGCAGTGTGGATTTTGGGCAGTACTAGGACCCATGTCAAGTCCCGGGCCATTCACACCGACACTGCTGTCGTTGCTCCCAGGACCAGAACGGGCCCTATTGACAATTATTGCATGCTTTGTGTAGGAGACAAGCCAGGCGCGCAGCTACTCCGGCTGCTGCCGCCGGCGCCAGGCCCGCGCCACGGCGACCCAGAGCGGCGCGACTTCCACTCCCTCGTCGCGGGACAGCTGGCTGCGGGTGCGGGCCCGGGCGTGCAGCAGAAAAATCACGCCGAGTCCCACAACCAGGAACTGCACGGAGAACGCAACCCGAAAGGAGTCGAGCGAATATAGATCGCTCGCCTCCCCCCTGGCGGTGCGCCAGCCGTCCTGAAGGTCAAGCAGTAGCCCGATCAGGTAGACCATCACGAAACTGGCGGTGAAGCCGCCCACGTTCACGACGCCGTTCGCTGAGCCGTGGCTGCGCTGGGGGTTGAAGGTGCGCGCGAAATCGAAGCCGATCAGTGAGCCGGGTCCCCCGATGCCAAGTGCGACGAGCAGCACCAGCATCAACCAGAACGGCGGCTGCTCCGGCCACAGCAGCACCGCGGCCCAGGCCGCGCCCATCAGCGCGACGACGCCCAGCACGATGGTGCTGCGGCGCAGCGGAAAGCGCGCCGTCAGGATCCCGAGGACCGGCCCGCACACCATGCCGGCACCCACCAGGACCATCAGCATCGCCGCGGCGAGGGACGGGTCGTAGCCAAGTCCGTACACCATGAAGGGGAACCCCCAGAGCAGGGTGAAGACGGTTCCGGAGGACTGTGTGACGTAGTGCGACCAGAAGCCGAGCTGGGTTCCGGGCCGTTTAAAACTGTGTGTGAGCTGCAGGAGCGCGCCACGCCAGCTGGTGGTTCGGTTCTGCATGGATGCGAGGTCCGGCTGGTCCTTCACCACGACGATGACCATGATGAGGGCCACCACGGCAACTGAGGCGGCGGAGAGGAACGTCGGCGTCCAGCCCCAGGTGTGCAGCACCCAAGCCAGCGGGAGGGCGGACAGCACCTGGCCGAGCTGACCGATGTTCCCCAGCCACTGCGAGAGCTGAGGAACGATGCGTCCGGAAAACCACGAGGCGATGAGACGAATCATAGAGATGAAGATGCCGGCGTCGCCGGCACCGACGAGGATGCGTCCGAGCACGGCAATCGAGATGTCGGGGGCGAAGGCGAGCGTGGTCTGACCGACCACCATCAGCCCTGTCCCGGAGGCCACCAGCACGCGAGGCCCGTACCGATCGATCAGGACGCCCACCGGAATCTGTGCCGCCGCATAGACGGCGAGTTGCACGACGGCGAGACTGGACAGCAGCGCGGCAGACCCGCCGAACCGCTCGGTGGCGGCGACACCGGCGATCCCGAGGGAAGAGCGCTGCAGGACGGCGGAGAGGTATGCGAACGATCCGACGTAAAAGATCAACCAGGAGCGGCGCGTGTTCATTGGCCCAAACTTACCCGGGCCGGAGCATCCGGATTCACGGCGACGCTCGACAGATCAGGCCGGCGAACCGTCGTCTCTGCTGCGCCGGGTGGCGAGGAAGTTCTCCAGTTCGGCGGCGATCTCGTCGGCGCTGGGCAATTCGCCGGCCTCGTCGGTCAGTGGGGAGCGCAGCGTGCTGCCCTCCATATAGGCGTCGTAGCGCTCTTCGAGCGTGCCGACGAGCTTGCCCAGCTCGGGGTTGTCCCGCACTTGCTCGTCGATGCGGGCGACGAATTCGCGATTCTTCTCTCGCACCCGATCGGTGGGGAAGATCAGACCGGTGGAGGCACTTGTGCTGTCCAGCGCCGCGAGGGCGGCGAGGGGGAATTCCGTGTCGGCCAGATAGTGCGGGATCAGCAGTACGAACCCGACGACGGAGGCGCCAGCCTCCTGCAGCCGGTATTCCACCAGGTGCAGCGCGTTCGCCGGAACCTGGGTGTTCGGACGCCAGACCGACATGCTCTCGACCAGATCGGACCGGTTTCCGCTGACGGTCACGCCGATCGGACGGGTGTGCGGGACCGGCATCGGAATCGCGTGCACCCAGGTTGTGGAGGCCACCTTGAAGCGGCGCTCGAGCTGCAGCACCGCGGCGGTGAACTGTTCCCAGCGGAAATCCGGCTCGAAGCCGGTCAGAAACAGGAACGGCTGGCCGATCTCGTCCCGGGCCTGGTACACCCTCAGGGCGGGAGGCTGATAGTCGGTGAGGTGGTCCTGGTCGAACTGGATGATCGGCCGCCGCGCCCGGTAGTCGAGCAGCACGTCGGCGTCGAAGGTCGCGACGACGGTGTGGTCAAGGGTTTCCAGAAGGTATTCCGCGAATTGCGAGACGGCACCACCGGCATCCGCGAAGCCCGTCAGACCCGCCACAAGGTGGAGCCCCTCCGGGACGTTTTGCGCGTCCGCAGTCAGCTCGTAAATGTCACCAGGATCCCGCATGACATTAACTGTAAGCGCCAAATTCCGGGCAGTGCGGGAATCGACGACCCCGCCGTGATGCCGAGAGCGAACACACCCGGAGCGTACGATCGGGGGATGAACGCACCCCGCCTGACCATATCCGCAGCACCCGCCCTCGAATCGGAGGTGGACGTTCTCATTGTCGGGGCGCTCCAGTCCGGCGACTCCGCCGCCCTGTTCGCTGACGCCGCCTTCGCCGGCCTCGCGGACCAACTCGCCCCCCTGGGTATCACGGGCGGTCGCGATCAGGTGGTGCGACTGCCTGCGTCGATCGGCAACGCCCTCAGCATCGCCGTTGTCGGAATCGGCAAGGAGGCCACGGTCGATGCGCTGCGCCATGCTGCCGGGTCGGCCGTTCGCCAGCTGACCGGCGTGACCTCGGTTGCCTTCGCCTTCCCCATAACCACGGATGCCCAAGCGGAGGCCGTCCTGGAGGGTGCCGCGCTCGGTGCGTATTATTACACCGCGTACCGGCAGAACTCGCTCGCCGCGACCAGGATCCCGGCGCAGGAGATCACGGTGCACACCGCCGCGGAGGCGGCCGGATCCTCCGCCCGCGTCGGAGTCATCGCCGAGGCCGTCAACCTGGTCAAGGACCTGGTCAACATGCCGCCCTCCGACCTCTACCCGGAGGCACTCGCGCGCCTGTCCATGGACGCCGCCGCGGGCCTTCCCGTCGCCGTGCGCGTCTGGGACGAGGCGGAGCTGGCCGCGGATGGTTTCGGCGGGATCGCGGGCGTCGGCCAGGGTTCCAGCCGGCCGCCGCGCCTGGTCAAGGTCAGCTACACGCCGGAGGGCGCGACGCAGCACCTTGCCCTGGTCGGCAAGGGCATCACCTTCGACACCGGCGGACTCTCACTGAAGCCGCCGGCATCCATGGTCGGCATGAAATACGACATGACCGGCGCGGCGACCGTGCTGGCCGTGACCCTGGCGGCCGCCCGCCTGGGGCTCAACGTGCGCATCACCGCCTGGCTCTGCATCGCGGAGAACATGCCGTCCGGCTCGGCCATCCGACCCAACGACGTGTTGCGGATCCGCGGAGGCCGCACGGTCGAGGTGCTGAACACGGATGCGGAGGGTCGCCTGGTTCTTGCGGACGGTCTCGTCGCGGCCGGCGAGGAGTGCCCGGATGCGATCGTGGACGTGGCGACGCTGACCGGCGCCGCCCTCGTCGCACTCGGCACCCGCTACTACGCCGCCATGGGTGAGGATGCCCTGGTCGCCCGGGTGCTCACCGCCGGCAAATCGGTGGGTGAGCTGGTGTGGCCGATGCCGCTTCCCGAGGAACTGCGCCCTCTACTCAACTCGGATGTCGCCGACATCGCCAACGCGAAGATCGGCAGCACCCACGGCGGCATGCTGCTCGCCGGAGTATTCCTGCAGGAGTTCATCGGGACCCGCGGCAACGGGGACGGCACCGAGACGATCCCGTGGGCCCACCTGGACATCGCCGGGCCGGCCCACAACACCGGCAGCGGGTGGGGATTCACGAATGCCGGGCCGACCGGAATCTCGGTTCGGACTCTGCTCCGACTGGCCGAGGACTTTTCGCGCCCGTAGTACAGTCAAATGGGCGAGAAATCTCGCCCACTCTCGCCTGCCCGGATGCGTATCCTCGCTGCGGGCAGACCGGGTTGTGATGTATGAGGGAGTATCTGGGTGTCGGAACAGAATTTTGACCTTGTCGTTCTCGGCGGCGGAAGCGGTGGCTACGCGGCCGCATTGCGTGCCGTTCAGCTGGGGCTCACCGTTGGCCTGATCGAAAAGGGCAAACTCGGCGGAACCTGTCTGCACCTCGGTTGCATCCCGACCAAGGCACTCCTGCACTCGGCCGAGGTGGCCGATGTCAGCCGCGACGCCGCGAAGTACGGTGTCAAAACGCAGTTCGAGGGCATCGACATGCCAGCCGTGAACGCGTTCCGCAAGAGTATTGTGGCGTCGAAGTTCAAGGGGCTGCAGGGTCTGATCAAGTCGCGCGGCATCACAGTGATCGAAGGTGAAGGTCGATTGATTTCGCCGAACACCGTGCAGGTCGGTGCCAACACCATCGTGGGTAAGAACATCGTCCTCGCGACAGGCTCCTACTCCCGCTCCCTGCCGGGGCTCGCCATCGGCGGTCGAGTCATGACCAGCGAGCACGCCCTGGAGCTCGAGTTCGTCCCGAAGAAGGTCGCCGTGCTCGGCGGCGGCGTCATCGGCGCCGAATTCGCGAGCGTCTGGAAGTCCTTCGGTGCCGACGTCACCATCATCGAGGCACTTCCCCACCTGGTTCCCAACGAGGAAGAGTCCATCTCCAAGCAGCTGGAGCGCGCCTTCCGAAAGCGTGGCATCGAATACTCGCTCGGCATCCGGTTCCAGAGCGTCACTCAGCACGAGAACGGCGTCGTCATCACCCTGGAGGACGGCACCATCATCGAGGCGGAGATTCTGCTCGTCGCCGTCGGGCGTGGCCCGTCGACCGCCGGACTCGGCTTCGAGGAGGTCGGCGTCACCATGGACCGCGGCTTCGTCCTGACCGACGAGCGCCTCGCGACCAACATCCCCGGCGTCTTCGCCGTGGGCGACATCGTCCCCGGCCTGCAGCTCGCGCACCGCGGATTCCAGCAAGGCATCTTCGTCGCCGAGGAGATCGCCGGTCTCAACCCGATCGTCGTCGACGACCTCAACATCCCCAAGGTCACCTATTGCGACCCGGAGATCGCCTCCGTCGGCTACTCGGAGGCCAAGGCTGCCGAAAAGTTCGGCGCCGACCAGATCTCCACCGTCGAGTACAACCTGGGTGGAAACGGCAAGAGCTCCATCCTCGGCACGAGTGGCTCCATCAAGCTCGTCCGGGTCAAAGACGGCCCCATCCTCGGTGTCCACATGATCGGCGCCCGCGTCGGCGAGCTGATCGGTGAGGGACAGTTGGTGGTGAACTGGGAGGCCTACCCGGAAGACATCGCCCCGTTCCTGCACGCGCACCCCACCCAGAACGAGGCACTCGGCGAGGCCTTCCTGGCGCTGGCCGGCAAGCCGCTTCACGCGTAGCCGCCGAACCTCTGCATTCAGACACTCAGTACTCTAATTACAGACAATACGTTTTGAAGGAGACAATCGCATGAGCGAATCCGTTAACCTCCCGGCACTCGGTGAGAGTGTCACAGAGGGTACGGTCACCCGCTGGCTGAAGAACGTGGGAGACCGCGTCGAAGTCGACGAGCCGCTGCTGGAAGTATCGACCGACAAGGTGGACACGGAAATCCCGTCCCCCATTGCCGGCGTGATCGAGGCCATCCTGGTTCAGGAAGATGAGACCGTCGAGGTCGGAACTCCGCTGGTCACGATCGGTGACGGTTCCGGTGCCTCCACTCCCGTCGCGGAAGCGCCTGCGCCGGTGGACGCTCCCGAGCCCGTCGCGGAAGCTCCGGCACCGGTGGCGGCACCCGCACCCGTGGCGGCACCCGCACCCGTTGCAGCACCGGCACCGGTGGCGGCCCCCGCACCCGTGGCGGCACCCGCACCGGTGGCGGCACCCGTACCGGTCGCGGCACCCGTACCGGTCGCGGCACCCGTACCGGTCGCGGCACCCGTACCGGTCGCCGCACCCGAACCCGTCGCTGCACCCGCACCGGTGTTCGCGCCCACACCGGTCGCGGCACCCGTTGCTGCTGCGGCTCCTGCCGCTGCACCCGTCGCCGCCCCGGCACCTGCCGCTTCCCCCGTGGTCGCGCCGGAGCCGGCCGTCTCCCGCGGATCGCACGCGGGAACATCCGGCTACGTCACCCCCATCGTCCGCAAACTCGCGAACGAGGCCGGTGTCGATCTGTCCCGCGTGGTCGGAACCGGTGTCGGTGGACGCATCCGCAAGGAGGACATCGCGCTCGCCCAGGCCAGCGCTCCCGTCGGGACGGCTGCAGCAACAGCTCCGGCCGTGGAGGTTTCCGCCCTGCGCGGGACCACCCAGCCCATGTCGCGTCTGCGCAAGGTCGTCGCCGAGCGCGCCGTCATCTCGATGCAGTCATCGGCTCAGCTGACCACGGTGGTCGAGGTCGACGTCACCCGGGTCGCGGTTCTTCGCGACCAGGTGAAGGCCGATTTTCACGCTAAGACGGGCAACAAGCTGTCCTTTCTGCCGTTCTTCGCTCTCGCTGCAGCCGAGGCACTTCAGGCCAACCCAATCATCAACGCCACCATCGACGGCGACACGATCGTGTTCCCGAGCCAGGAGAACATCAGCATTGCGGTCGATACCGAACGCGGCCTGCTGACCCCGGTCGTGCGCAACGCGGGCGAGCTCGATCTGGCCGGATTCGCCGCTCAGATCGCCGACCTCGCCCAGCGCACCCGCGACAACAAGCTCAAGCCCGACGAACTGTCTGGTGGAACGTTCACACTGACCAACACCGGTTCGCGCGGTGCGCTCTTCGACACCCCGGTCGTCTTCCTGCCGCAGAGCGCCATCCTCGGCACCGGGGTTGTCTACAAGAAGCCCATCGTCGTCAGCCAGGGTGGCCTCGACGCGATCGCGATCCGCTCGACCGTGTTCCTGGCTCTGTCCTATGATCACCGCATCATTGACGGCGCGGATGCTTCACGCTTCCTCGTCACCATGAAGCAGCGTCTCGAGGCAGGTGCCTTCGAAGCAAACCTCGGCATCTAGTCGATGTCGTCCGTGAGACCGGACCTTGACTAGTAGTCGAAAATATCCCTGATTCGCCAGCCGGCCTCGCCCTTGATCACAAGGACCGAGGCCGGCTGTCGTTCTGCATCCGGGGCCTGAAGCGACACGAGCGCGACATCCCCCATTCGCTCCACCAGAACCGCCGCCCACGACGACCAATCCTCGAATTCGGCGACCTCGCCGCCCTGTTGCATCATGCGCAGGGTGAAGCTGTCGGCCGCCAGAGCCGCCGATTGCGCCTGGTGCACGGCATCGAGGCAGACCACCGAAACCTCCGCAAGGCACCGGCTGCGGACCCGCAGCAGGGCAGGAAGCGCGACCACCGGGTCGTCGCCGGTCACCACGGCTTCCTCTCGGGGGGACCCGTCACCGCCTACTTCGTCGCCGTCAGCGGTGGTCGACTCGGCCGGCTTTGAGGAGCCCTCCGGCCGCGCTCCGTCGGTGTGCGCGGATCCACCCGCGGCCAGCGCCGTCACCGCCAGTCCCGTACTCAACAGGGCCACGAGGGCCACGAGGAGCAGCGGCCCACGGCGGAGGCGGAACCGCCGGCCCAGCAGCGACTTCAGCCCACCGGTCGGGTGACCTTCCCACAGCCGGCGAACCGCCGTGCGAGCACGCGAGACCCGGCTGCCGAGCATCCGTTTGGCTCGGGGATCCTCTGCGGCAAGGCGGACCTTCTCCGTGGGAGCACGTCCGACGAAATCGTCAATCAGAGGTCTCCGGAGCCAGTCGACGGCCGGTTGCGGCCCGCTGACGGCCTCGGGGCTCCGACCCAGCCTCACCGGCACGGCCTCGGCCCAGGCGAACAGGAGATGCTCGACCTCGCCCCAGGTGCAGGCCGCCGAGCCAGCGGCCGGCACCGCGCACCACCGTTCCAGGTCGCGGAGGACCGTCGGGACCGGCACGACGGGATCGACGTGGTCGAGCACCGTCCGGATGACCTGCGCGAGCCGGCCGTGCACCAGGGCGAGCGCCTCGGACCGCCCGCGACCGGCCTCGGGCAGCGCCCGGAGCTCTCCCAGCCCGGTCAGGACCGGGCGCCCGCTGGAGTCGAAGAGAATGCTCGCGAGGCTGACGGCCGGATGGATCAGGCCGATGGCCTGCAGCTCCGCCAATGCGGCCGCGATCGGGGCCAGGATCGTGACCGCCTCCCCGGGAAGCAAGTGACTGCGGCCCTCCAGAAAGCCGCTCAGCGACCCGCCCGTGAGCTGTTCCAGTACGAGGCAGGTGCGGCCATCGGCCAGGGTGCCGACATCGACGAGCGTGGTCAGCCGTCCGACCGTCAGGGTGGTCAGGGCTTGGACCTCCCGTTCGATCGAGAGGTCCTCCGTTCCCGGATGGAAGACCTTGAGCACGACGGACGTCGTGGAGCCACCCTGCTCCCACCCCCGCGCCTCGTCCCCGGTCGAGGTCGACGGGGACGGCGCCACGCCCACATACAGGTCGGACCGGTCGGTTGACGCCAAGCGCCGCAGAACGCGGTAGCCTGCGACCAATGCGGGGCCGCCGCCGGGTACCGAGCCGGTCGAGTGGGGCAGGGACGCGGGCCCCGGATTGCGGACGCGTCGACCGCGAGTTCTCATACCGGACATGCTGGCCTCGCCGCTCCCCTCCCGGCCGACCCGGACTCGGTTCGGGGACAACCGGGCCGCCAACTTCGTGGGGAGGAACGCCGGGGTTTAGGATGAGTGCATGCTCGACTTTGTCGTCGCGGGGCTAAGCGCCAACTCCGTGCCGTATGTTGAGGGCCTTGAGCTCCAACGCGCAGTCCACCGTTCCGTCGTCTCCGGGGAGCGGCCGGACACCGTCATCTTTCTCGAACATCCGAGTGTGTATACCGCCGGGAAGCGCACAGCTCCCGAGGAGCGTCCCCGAAACGGAACCCCCGTCATCGACGCGGACCGCGGTGGGAAGATCACCTGGCACGGCCCCGGGCAGCTGGTCGGGTATCCGGTCATTCGCCTCCGGGAGCCCGTCGACGTCGTCGGCTACGTGCGCCTCCTCGAGGGGATCCTCATCGACGCCCTCCTGGGCTTCGACATCGTCGGCTGCCGAATCTCGGGCCGTTCAGGAGTCTGGGTCGGCCCGGAGGGCCGGGAAGACAAAATCGCCGCCATCGGAATCCGCGTCGCGGAAGGAGTGACCATGCACGGCTTCGCCCTCAACTGCAACAACTCGCTCGAACCCTACGACCACATCATCGCCTGCGGGATCAAGGACGCCGGCGTCACCACCATCTCGAGAATGGTCGGCCACGACGTGAACCCGGCCGACCTCATCGCCCCCATCACGGCCCAGTTCGAGACCGTCTGGGCGGTGTCCGCATGAGCGCGGCGCCCGAGGGACGCAAGATGCTCCGCCTTGAGATCCGCAATATGGAAACGCCGATCGAACGTAAGCCCGCCTGGATCAAGACGGTGGCGAAGATGGGACCGGAGTACCGCAAGCTCCAAAACCTGGTGAAGGGCGAAAACCTGCACACCGTGTGCCAGGAGGCCGGCTGCCCTAACATCTTCGAATGCTGGGAAGACCGCGAGGCGACCTTCCTGATCGGCGGGTCACAGTGCACGAGGCGGTGCGACTTCTGCCAGATCGATACCGGCAAACCTGCCGAGTACGACACGGATGAGCCGCGCCGCGTCGCGGAATCCGTCGTCAAGATGAATCTGCGCTACGCCACGGTGACGGGCGTCGCCCGCGACGACCTGCCCGACGAGGGCTCCTGGCTCTACGCGGAGACCATCCGGCAGATCCACCAGCAGAGTCCCGGAACCGGCGTTGAGATTCTGGTCCCGGACTTCTCCGGCAACCCGGACCACCTCGGCGAGGTCTTCTCCGCCCAGCCCGAGGTCTTCGGCCACAATGTGGAGACCGTCCCGAGAATCTTCAAGCGAATCCGGCCGGCATTCCGCTACGAACGGTCCCTGGACGTCCTCACCCAGGGCCGCGATGCGGGACTTATCACGAAATCGAATCTGATCCTGGGCATGGGTGAGGAGCGCGCGGAGGTCAGCCAGGCCCTCCAGGACCTGCACGACGCCGGGACCGACATCATCACGATCACCCAGTATCTGCGGCCGAGCGCGCGTCATCTGCCCGTGGCCCGCTGGGTGAAGCCGGAGGAGTTCGTCGAACTCAAGGAGGAAGCCGAGGCCATCGGTTTCCTTGGTGTGCTCTCCGGCCCGCTTGTGCGCTCGTCCTATCGGGCGGGCCGGCTCTGGGCCCAGTCCATGCTGGCGACCGGTCGCGAGGTTCCGCCGCAACTGCGCCACCTGGCGGACGCATCCCTCGGGTTCGCGCAGGCGGTCTCCTGATCAAAAATCGGTCACGAGACATTCGGGTGACTGGGTAGTCTTGGAACCATGGCACGCAGCAAGGACAAGACTCCCCGCCCCCCCAAGAAGCCCGGCCGCATGAAGCAAATGTGGCAGGTGTTCCAGATGACACGCCGCTACGACAAGAAGATCGTGTTGTTCATGGTTCTCGGCTTCGTGGTGCCCGTCGCGGTCGCGCTGGGACTTGCCCTTATTCTGTCCCCCGGGAGCATCCTCAACATCGTCTTGTGGACAATTTCGGGTGTGCTCACCGGAATCCTCGCCATGCTCATCATCCTGGGCCAGCGGGCCGAAAAAGCAGCATACACGCAGATCGAGGGCCAGCCCGGCGCCGTCGGCGCGGTGCTGCGCGGTTCACTGAAGCGCGGTTGGGTGGGAAGTGAGATGTCCGTCGCCGTCAACGGCAAGACCCAGGATGCCGTGTACCGGGCTGTCGGCCGCGGCGGCGTGGTGCTGATCAGTGAAGGGCCGCGCACCCGAACGGCCCGCATGCTCGAGGAAGAGCGCCGGATGGTGACCAGGCTCGGCGGCAGCATCGCCGTCACCATCATCAGCGTCGGCCCCGACGCCGATGCCGTGCCGCTGCACAAACTGGCCCGGCGCCTCACCCGGATCAAGCCCACCCTGACCAAGGTCGAGGTGCTCGCCGTGAACAACCGGTTGAATTCCATGACCAAGAAACTGCCGATCCCCAAGGGCGTCGACCCGATGAAGGCGCGTCCGCAGCGCGGAAACTAGGCACTTCCCCTCGCGGCTCAGGCTAGAAGCGGATGAGCACCGTTCCCGCGACCTTGTCGTGGAAACCGCGCTGGTCCGAGTCCCAGACTAGAGCGGGGACCGCCAGCCCGAGCAGCAGGGACCGCACGACGGGGCGCCACAACCCGACCCAACCCGGCTGGAGCGGGACGACCCGGAGCCCGACCAGACGGTGGCCGATGCTGCCGCCGATGGTCGGGATGAACACGATCTGGAGCCCCACGAAAATGGCGGTCACAGCGAAGCCGTTGACCACGCCGCTCATGCTGAAGAACAGTGCCGCCGCCCCGTAGGCCAGGGCCCAGTCCAGCGCGAGGGCGCCGATCCTGCGGCCGACGCGCCCCACGGATCGGGTTCCCTCGTTCGGCAGGCCGAGGCGCTCCCCCGGCCAACGGCTCGGTGGAAGTTGTCCAAAAGTGGTCGAATTCGAGGCTGCGGCAGACACGGGCTGAGTCTACCGAGCGGGCCCCGCTGTAACATGTGTGAAACATAAGCGTCACTGCCGGGTAATGGCATCCCAGTAGCCTCAAAGGAGCCGCAGCGCGCGACTTACACGTTCTATGCCCACGTCGTTTGGAGAAAAAACCGCATGTTCCGCGATTCGTCAGAAGTGCTCAAGTTCATCAAAGACACGGACGTCAAGTTCCTTGACATCCGTTTCACCGATTTGCCGGGTGTTCAGCAGCACTTCAACATCCCCGCGTCGACCGTCGATGAGGAGTTCTTCACGGTCGGACAGATGTTCGACGGTTCGTCGATCCGCGGTTTCGCGTCGATCCACGAATCCGACATGCAGCTGATCCCGGACGTGACCACGGCCTACATCGACGCGTTCCGCACCGAGCGCACCCTCATCATGCTTTTCGACATCTACAACCCGCGTAACGGCGAGATCTATTCGAAGGACCCGCGTCAGGTTGCCAAGAAGGCCGAGAAGTACCTGGCTTCGACCGGGATCGCGGACACCGCATTTTTCGCTCCGGAGGCCGAGTTCTACATCTTCGACGATGTTCGCTACGAAGTGAACCAGCACTCCAGCTTCTACTCCGTGGACTCCAGCGAGGGTGCCTGGAACTCGGGCAAGGAAGAGGTCGGCGGGAACCTCGCCAACAAGACGCCTTTTAAGGGCGGCTACTTCCCCGTCAGCCCGGTCGACCAGCACGCCGACCTGCGCGACGACATCTGCCTCAAGCTGATTGACGCCGGACTCATCCTGGAACGCAGCCACCACGAGGTCGGCACCGGCGGCCAGGGCGAGATCAACTACCGCTTCGACACCATGGTGCACGCAGCCGACGATCTGCTCAAGTTCAAGTACATCGTCAAGAACACCTCGGCCGAGTGGGGAAAGACCGCCACCTTCATGCCGAAGCCTCTGTTCGGCGACAACGGCTCCGGCATGCACACGCACCAGTCACTGTGGGCCGACGGCAAGCCCCTTTTCTACGACGAGTCCGGCTACGGCGGGCTGTCCGACGTCGCCCGCTGGTACATCGGTGGTCTGCTCAAGCACGCACCGGCCGTACTCGCCTTCACAAACCCGAGCGTCAACTCCTACCACCGTCTGGTGCCGGGGTTCGAAGCTCCCGTCAACCTCGTCTACTCGGCGGGCAACCGTTCGGCGTCCATCCGGATCCCGATCACGGGCACCAACCCGAAGGCGAAGCGCATCGAGTTCCGCGCTCCCGATGCCTCGGGCAACCCGTACCTCGCCTTCGCCGCCCAGCTGATGGCCGGCCTGGACGGTATCAAGAACCGGATCGAACCGCACGAGCCGGTCGACAAGGACCTCTACGAGCTGCCGCCCGAAGAGGCCAAGAACATCCCGCAGGTTCCCGCGTCGCTCGGTGAGGCCCTCGTAGCCCTCGAGAACGACCACGACTTCCTGCTTGCCGGCAACGTCTTCACGCCCGAACTGATCGAAACCTGGATCGACTACAAGCGTGAGATGGAAATCAAGCCGCTCGCGCAGCGTCCGCACCCGTTCGAGTTCGAGCTCTACTACGGCGTCTAGACCGTAGCCCCGGCAACCGGCTGGGTATAGGCAGGAGGACCTCATCCCCTCGGGGATGCGGTCCTTCTCTGTACCGGACCTACCCGCCGAAGGGGCCGGCGCGCTCCACCGGCCCGTAGAACAGGCGCTCGAACACCGCGCGGGCGCGGCGGGTCACCGAGAGGTATTCCTCCTCGAGCTGGTTGGCAGAGCCCGGCGGGTATTCCATCACCCGGGCGACGCCCTCGAGCTGCACGCGGTCGGTCGGGAGGACATCCGCGGTCTTGTTGGTCCAGAGGGTGATCGCGGACCGGCAGCGGGACGCGAAGAGCCACGCGGTGGTGAGAGTTTCGGCATCCGTCTCGTTGACCAGGCCCGCGGCGACGGCCGCGCGGAGGGCACCGAGCGTCGACGAGTTGCGCAGCTCGGCGATGTCGGCCGCATGCTGCAGCTGAAGCAGCTGCACGAACCACTCCACGTCGCTCAACGACCCTCGGCCGAGCTTGAGGTGCCGGTTGGGATCGGCGCCCTGCGGCAGCCGTTCGTTTTCGACTCTGGCCTTGATCCGCTTGACCTCACGGATCGCCTGTTCGCTGATCGATGACGGATACCGCACCTCGTCGGCGACGGCCTCGAAGTCGGCCAGGAGCCGGGCGTCGCCGGCGACTCCTCTCCCCCGCAACAGCGCCTGTGCCTCCCAGGTGAGCGACCAACGCCGGTAGTAGGCCTCGTAGGACTCGAGGGACCTGGCAACGGAACCGTTCTTCCCCTCAGGGCGCAGCCCGATGTCCAGGTCCAGAGGCAGGCGGTTGTCATCGGTGAGCCGCGACAACTCCTTGACGATGAACTTCGCCCGGTCGTGGGCTGCCTCGCCGGTGAGGGTGCCTGGGCGAAAGACGTACATCACGTCGGCATCCGAGCCGAACCCCAGTTCCGAGCCGCCGAACCGGCCCATGCCGATCACGGCGAATTCGATCCCGTCGGCGTCCTGACCGTCTTCGGCACCGTCGAGCGTCGTGCCACGGATGGCGGCGAGCACCCCCTCGATGATGATGGCGGTGACGTCGGTGAGCCCCGTCGCCAGCTCGTCGATGCTGACCTGGCCCAAAATCGCCGAGAACGCCAGCCGCAGCATTTCGCGGCGCCGGGCCGTGCGCAGGATCGAGGCGGCCGCATCCGGACTCTCGTGCCGTGCCAGCACGGCGCGGGCCTCCGCACGGAGGGTGGCCGCGCTGCGGGGCCGCAGGTCGTCCTCGTCTTCCAGCCAGGCCACGGATTCGGGAATCGTCTCCAGGAGCTCGCCGACGAAACGGGATGAGGACAGCACCCGGGTGAGTCGCTCGGCGGCCCCGGATGAGTCGCGGAGCATGCGCAGGAACCAGTAGGTCGTACCGAGACTGTCGCTCAGGCGCCGGAACGCGAGCAGCCCGTAGTCGGGGTCGGCTCCCTCGGAGAACCATTGCAGCAGCACAGGCAGTAGATTGCGCTGAATCGTCGCCCGTCGGGACACCCCGCCGGTGAGGGCCGCGATGTGACCGAGGGCGCCCTTGGTGTTGCGGAATCCGATGGCGGCCAGCCGGGCCTCGGCCTGGGCGCTGGTGAGGCCCAGCCCGTCCGCGGGAAGCGCGGCCACCGCCGACAGGAGAGGGCGGTAGAACAGGCGCTCATGCAGGCCACGCACTCGGTGCTTGGTGTTCAGCCACCGGACGCTCAGCTGGGCGGCGTTCGGGGCGAGCCCGGTCGCCCGGGCGAGGACGCGCAGGCTCGACTCGTCGCGCGGGACAAGGTGGGTGCGCCGGAGCTTCTCCAGCTGCAGGCGGTGCTCCATCAGCCTCAGGATGCGGTACTCCTGAGCGAACTCGGCCGCTTCAGCGCGCCCGACGTATCCGCTCTCGGCCAGCGCGGTCAGCGCTGGCAGGGTGCCGGCCTGCCGAACCGCCGGATCCGCCTGACCGTGCACGAGCTGCAGAAGCTGCACGGTGAACTCGATGTCGCGGAGGCCGCCGGGGCCGAGCTTCAGCTGCACGGCGACTTCGTCCTCCGGAATGTTCTTGGTGACGCGCTTGCGCATCCGCTGCACGGACTCGACGAAATTCTCCCGGCTGGCACTGGTCCACACCTTCGGGGACACCGCCGCCACATACCGGCCCCCGAGCTCGAGGTCGCCCGCCAGCGGTCTGGCCTTCAGCAGCGCCTGGAACTCCCAGCTCTTCGCCCAACGGTCGTAGTAGGCCAGGTGAGACTCAAGGGATCGCACCAGGGCGCCGGACTTGCCCTCGGGACGGAGGTTCGGGTCCACTTCCCAGAGCTCGGGTTCGACGGCGGGCTGATTCAGGCCCCGCATCAGCAGGATCGCGAGCCGGGTGGCGATATCGACCGCGCGCGGCGCTTCCAGGCCGGCGGCCGGGTCACCCTCGGCGACGAAGATCACGTCGACATCGCTGACGTAGTTCAGTTCGCCGGCGCCGGCCTTGCCCATGCCGATCACCGCGAGCCGGGTGGCGCGCACCTCTTCCTCCGGGAATACGCCTCGCCCCGCGACCAGGCCGGTGGACATGCTCCGCGCGACGGCCAAGGAGGCCTCCAGCGCGGCGGCCGCCAGGTCGGCGAGCGTGCGGGCGACGGCGTCCAGGCCCGCGACCGGGTCGGCCTGCTCGAGGTCGTAGGCGGCCAGCTGCGCCAGGCGGCGCCGGTAGCGCACCCGCAGGGCGACCCAGCCCTCATCGTCGACGAGGCTGGCGAACCCGTCCCGCGTACCGACCGCATCCAGCAGGTCCTCGATCAGTTCCGGCAGGTCGGGAAGGGCCGTGAGCGGCTGGGCGAGAACCGTCAATTCCTCCGGATGACGCAGGAAGAACTCGGTCAGTCCGCTCGACGCGCCGACGACCCGCAGCAGCCGCTGGGTCGGCTCCGGGTGCAGCAACAACGCCCGCACCTCGTGCGGCGCCTGGCGCAGCAGCGACACGAGGGCCGCGAGGGCGGCATCCGGGTTGGCCGTCTTGCCGAGCAGCGGCAGCAGGGCGTCCGATTCGGGTCCGCCCAGGTCACCGACCTCGTCCAGCCGAAAACGCACCTCTCGCAGCTCGACGAAGCCTACCCGGGCGAGCTCGGTCAGAGTCAGCTGTTCCCGTGCCATCGGGTCTCGTCTCCCGACCGTTATAGCATCTCGAGGTTCTTGTCGAGCTCGAAGGGAGTGACCTGCGAGCGGTACTCCTTCCACTCCTGGCGCTTGTTGAGCAGCACATAGTTGAACACGTGCTCGCCCAGCGTCTCGGCGACCAACTCGGACTCCTCCATGTACTGGATCGCGTGGTCCAGGCTCGCTGGAAGCTGCCGGTAGCCCAGAGCGCGCCGCTCGGTGTCGCTCAGGCCCCACACATTGTCCTCGGCCTCGGGGGGAAGCTCGTAGCCCTCTTCGATTCCCTTGAGCCCGGCGGCCAGCATGAGGGAGTACGCGAGGTACGGATTCGCTGCCGAGTCGATAGCCCGGTACTCGACGCGGGCGCTCTGCCCCTTATTGGGCTTGTAGAGTGGCACCCGGATCAGGGCGGACCGGTTGTTGTGACCCCAGCACACAAAGCTGGGGGCTTCGTCCCCGCCCCACAGGCGCTTGTAGGAGTTCACGAACTGGTTTGTGACGGCGGTGATCTCCGGGGCATGCTTGAGCAGCCCGGCGATGAACTGGCGACCGGTCTTGGAGAGCTGGTATTGCGCGCCCGCCTCGAAGAACGCGTTGGTGTCGCCCTCGAACAGGGACAGGTGCGTGTGCATTCCTGACCCGGGGTGCTCCGACATCGGCTTCGGCATGAACGTCGCGTAGACGCCCTGCTCGATGGCCACCTCCTTGATGACCGTGCGGAAGGTCATGATGTTATCCGCCGTGGTCAGCGCATCCGCATAGCGCAGGTCGATCTCGTTCTGACCGGGACCTGCCTCGTGGTGGCTGAATTCCACCGAAATGCCAAGGTCTTCGAGCATCCGCACCGACCGGCGGCGGAAGTCGTGGGCTGTGCCGCCGGGAACGTTGTCGAAGTAGCCGGCGTGGTCCACCGGCACGGGGCCGTTCTTGCCATACTTGGACGACTTGAGCAGGTAAAACTCAATTTCGGGGTGGGTATAGAACGTGAAACCGCGGTCGGCTGCCTTGGCCAGCGTGCGCTTAAGCACATTTCGCGGATCGGCGACGGCCGGCTGACCGTCCGGCGTCATGATGTCGCAGAACATGCGGGCGGTCGGGTCGATCTCACCGCGCCAGGGCAGGATCTGGAACGTGGTCGGGTCCGGGTGCGCGAGCACATCCGCCTCGAACGACCGGGTGAGACCCTCGATCGCCGAACCGTCGAAACCGAGACCCTCGGCGAATGCGCCCTCAACCTCTGCGGGTGCGATGGCCACCGATTTGAGGGTGCCGACGACATCCGTGAACCAGAGTCGGATGAACTTGATTCCCCGCTCCTCGATGGTCCGAAGAACGAAGTCGCGCTGCTTGTCCATTCACGCCCTTTCTTGTCGCTCCCTAGGCTACTGTCTGGCGTCGGCTCTCGGGCGAAACCGGCCGCCGATCGGCCTGAACGCGCCTTGACTACACTTGAGGCATGCCAGAGTCGACCGTTCCGGATGAACCCCAGCCCGTCAGCGAGCTGAATCCCTTCGTTTCTGTGCAGTCCGGACCCAAACGGGTGCGCACGCGCCATTTTCACAACGCCAAGCAGCAGGGCATCCCGATAACGGGGCTCACCAGCTACGACATGCTCACGGCCCAGATCTTCGACCAGGCCGGCATCGACTTCCTGCTCGTGGGCGATTCGGCCGGCAACAACGTGTTCGGCTACGAGACCACCCTTCCGGTGACGGTCGACGAACTCATCCCGCTCACCCGGGCCGTCGCGCGCGCCGTGACCCGCGCACTCGTCGTCGCGGACATGCCCTTCGGTTCGTACGAGACCGGCCAGAGCGAGGCCCTGCACACCGCCGTGCGTTTCATGAAGGAAGCGCAGGCCCACGCGGTCAAGCTTGAGGGCGGGGTTCGCAGCCACAAGCAGATCAAGCGCATCGTGTCATCGGGGATCCCCGTGATGGGGCATGTCGGCTTCACCCCTCAGAGCGAGCACGGGCTGGGCGGACATATGATCCAGGGCCGCGGCGAGGCCGCGGATCAGCTGATCGAAGACGCCCTCGCGGTGCAGGACGCCGGCGCCTTCGCGGTCGTGCTCGAGATGGTCCCGGCGACGGTCGCGGCACTGGTCACCGCACGGCTCGACATCCCCACGATCGGGGTGGGTGCTGGGCCCGACGTAGACGGCCAGCTGTTGGTATGGACGGATTTCGCCGGCATGACCGAGGGGCGGGTGCCCCGATTCGTTCGGCAGTACGCCAACCTGCGCGGCGTGCTGACGGATGCTGTGCACCGGTTCAAGGACGACGTCGACTCCGGCGCGTACCCCGGGCCGGAACATAGCTACGAGTAAAACTCGCCGCTCGCGGGACTAGCGGTCGTTCTCGGCCTCTTCCGCGGCCCATTTGGCGCTGTTCGCGCGCAGCTTCTCCAGCGCGTGGACGGCCTCCTCCCGGGTGGCGAACGGCCCGACGCGGTCCGTGGCGGGGGACTGCATCCCCTGTTCGACCGCGCCCGTGCGCATGTTGTACCAGAACTGATGATCGGTGCCTTCGGACATAAGCTTGATCCTATGCCTAAGGATTCTGTTGGTCACCTCCTCCCGGGCGCGGTTTCTCCGCTCCGCTCCGTTCCCCGCCACATCGTGCGCCCGGAGTACGTCGGCAAGGGGATGCCCTCGGCCTTCACAGGATCGGATCTGTACTCCTCCGAGCGCATCGAGCTGATCCGGGAATCAGGCCGGATTGCGGCCGGGGCCATCGAAGCGGTCGCACAGGCCATCCGCCCCGGCGTGACGACAGAGGAACTCGACCGGATCGGCCACGAGTTCATGATCGAGCGTGACGCCTACCCGTCGACGCTCGGCTATCGGGGGTTTCCCAAATCACTGTGTAGTTCCGTGAACGAGGTCATCTGCCACGGCATCCCGGACGACACCGTTCTTGAGAACGGCGACATCGTCAACATAGACATCACCGCCTACAAAAACGGTGTGCACGGCGACACGAACGCCACCTTCATCGTCGGCGAGGCACGGGACGAGGTCAGGCTCCTCGTCGAACGCACCCGGGAGGCTCTCGCCCGCGGTATCAGGGCCGTCGCTCCCGGACGCCAGGTGAACGTGATCGGCCGCACCATCGAGTCCTACGCCAAGAGGTTCGGCTATGGGGTCGTTCGGGACTTCACCGGACACGGCGTCGGCGAGGCCTTCCACTCCGGCCTGATCATCCCGCACTACGACTCCGCTCCCGTCTACGACACCGTGATGGAGGTCGGCATGGTCTTCACGATCGAACCGATGCTCACCCTGGGCGGGACCGACTGGGACATGTGGGCGGATGACTGGACCGTGACGACCCGGGACAAGAGCATCACCGCCCAGTTCGAGCACACCCTCGTGGTGACCGACCGCGGCGCCGAGATCCTCACCCTCTCCTGACAACCGGTAGGTTTTGACTATGAGTTCAACCATGGCCATCGGCATTGACATTGGCGGCACCGGGATCAAGGGAGCGGTGGTCGATCTGTCCACCGGCAAGCTCCTGTCCGATCGCGTGAAGCTTCCCACGCCTAAAGGCGGCCGACCAGCCGACATCATCGAAACGACCAGGACCCTCCTGACAATCGTTTCCGCCGAGGAGGGTGCCGGCGCGCTGCCGGTGGGCATCTGCTTCCCCGCCGTCGTCAAGAACGGCCACACCATGTCGGCCGCCAACGTCTCGGACAAGTGGATCGGCCTCTCCGCCGAGAATCTCTTCCAGAAGGGTCTTGGCCAGCCCATTCACTTCGTGAACGACGCGGATGCCGCCGGCTACGCGGAGGCGCAGTTCGGCGCGGCGAAGGGGGTGAAGGGAGTGGTCATCATGACGACCCTCGGCACCGGAATCGGAACCGCACTGCTCAACGACGGTTTGCTGGTGCAGAACACCGAACTCGGCCATCTGCAGATCGAGGGCGTCGACTACGAAACCAAGGCCGCGTACTCCGCCAAGGAGCGGGAGAACCTGAGCTGGGAAAAATGGGCCGGTCGGCTGCAGAAGTACTACTCGACCTTGGAAGCACTGTTCTCGCCGGACCTCTTCATCGTCGGCGGCGGCGTGTCCAAGCACCACCAGGACTTCCTGCCCCTTCTGCGACTGAAGACAGCCATCATCCCGGCCGTGCATCGCAACAACGCGGGGATCCTCGGGGCCGCCGCACTCGCCGTCAAGCATCAGGACTGACCTGTCCGGGGCGGCAGAGCACCCCGGCGCAGAACCTGGAGGCCGGAAGGTGGAATGGGCCGGCTATTACGCCGGGTTCTGTCCCGATGCCGTAGCACCCTGGACGGCCATCTATCTCGGGACTACGTTGCCGCAGCCCTCTAGCGGTCTACCCGGAAACTCGGCGAGCCGCCTTGGCGTTTCCTGTCTGACCTTGCTCCGGACGAGGTTTACCTAGCCGACCAGGTCACCCTGGCCTCTGGTGGTCTCTTACACCACCGTTTCACCCTTACCACCGGCCGAAACCGGAGGCGGTCTACTTTCTGTGGCACTGTCTCGCGGGTTACCCCGGGTGGGCGTTACCCACCATCCTGCTCTGCGGAGCCCGGACGTTCCTCGGCATCCGCTGACCCGAAGGTAGCGGATGACGCGACCGTCTTGCCGACCCATTCCACAGTCTAGAGTACAGGCCGCCGGCGGGGCCCGGCTCCACCTAGATCCCGGACTCCTGCGTGCGAACCAGGATCGCCCCGCAGTCCGGGCAGAACAGGACCTCGTCGGCCGGCGAGGAACGCACGGCATCGAGGTCGCTGCCGGTGAGCGTCATCGTGCAGCCGCTGCAGGTGCGCGCCCGCAACAGGGCGGCGGCGTTGCCCCGCCCCGTCACGAAGCGCTTCTCGTACAGCGTGGCGAGGTCCTCGGCGACGCTGCCGGCGACGGCTGCCCGGTCCCGGCGGAGTTGGCCAAGCTGCCGGTTCAGATCGGCGAGGCTTTCGTTGCGCGCCTGCTCGGCGTCGTGGATCCGGAGCGCGATCGCGTCCCGCTCCGCCTCCACCGCGGAGACGGTCGCATCGCTCTCCTCGAGCCGTTCCATCACCGCGATCTCGATCTCCTCGAGCGCCAGGAGGCGCTTGCGCAGCGCCGCAAGCTCCGTCTCCAAAGCCTGCACGTCTTTCACCGAGGAAGTGTGCTGAACCCGGTCGGTGTCCCGCGCGATGCGCTTCTCGACCACTTCGACGTCGGATTCGATCCGCGCCAGCTCGGTGCGCACGTCATCACGTTCGCCGGCGCGGGTGCCGAAGGCCATCCGGGTGGTGTCGAACAACGTGGTGAGTTCCCGGATCTCGGCGTGCTGGGGCAGGGCCTTCGTCTGATGCTCGACCTGCTGCAGCCGGATGTCGAGGGCCTGAAGCCGGAGAAGCTCTTTCTGTTCTACTGGGGATGCCTTCACGATGTCCTGACCTTTGCGAATAGAAATATGAACGAGCGTTGGGGGTGGATCCGAACTTCATCGGCAGGCTACTGCACGATCGCGAAGTCCCAGGGATCCGTGCGCAGGGAACTGCTGGTGATGCGCACACCGGGCAGAAGAGCCCGCAGCTGTTCGGCGGCCGGCTCGATCCAGAGCCATTCACTGGCCCAGTGCGACACGTCGATCAGGGCAGGGGTGCCCCCCGACAGCCCGGACTGCTCACGGGCCTCCGACGCCGGGTGGTGACGGAGATCGGAGGTGATATACACATCGGACGCCTGCACGGCGGGATGAGGGAGAAGGGAATCGCCTGCACCACCGCAGAGCGAGACGGTTTCGACGACACTGCCGTACTCCCCCGAGACCCGGACGCCGGTGGCGGTCGCCGGCAGGAGCTGGGCGAGGCGGTGGGCAAGTTGGCCCAGGGTGGTCGGGTGCGCGAGCCGGCCGACCCGGCCGATTCCCGTTCCCGCCGCGGCGCCCGCCGTGATGGGGGTTGCGTCAACGAGGCCGAGTCGGGTGGCGAGGATGTCCGAGACGCCGTCCACGACGACATCCGCGTTGGTGTGGGCCGCAAGAAGAGCGCAATTCGCTCGGATCAGACGACCGATCAGGGCGCCCTTGTAACGGTCTTCGGCGACCGACGTGACGCCGCGCAGCAGGAGCGGATGGTGCACCAGCAGCAGGTCTGCGTCATGTCCGACCGCCTCGTCCACGGTCGCGGAGACGGCGTCCACGGCCAGGTGGATCGATTCGACCGGCTGGCCGGGGTTGCCGCAGACCAGACCCGGGGCGTCCCAGACTTCGGCACCGGACAACGGCCACAGTTCATGGATGATCCGACTTACATCGGCGAGTGAGACGGGCACCTCGTCAGCCTACCGGTGACGGGGCGGTGCGCCCTCCTGACGACGATTGACCGGAATTCCGAGGAACTGCAAGCGCGGCCACCGCCACCAGAACCAGCCCGAGCCCGGCCCAGCCGGACGGTGGCAACCGCTCGCCGACGATCAGGACCGCCAGCAGCGTAGCCACGAGAGGTTGGACCAGGGTAAGGCTGGTCGCCGTGCTGCCGCGGACCGTGCGCGGGCCGCGGCCTAAGAGCAGATAGGCGACGAACATGGGCCCGATCGCGCGAGCAGCCCGAGCAGCCCGAGCAGAACGCCCAGAGGAGCGGACCCGGCGGCCTGGTCCGACTGCCGGCCGGTGATCAGCAGAATCGTGCCGAGCAGAGCCACCAGTGTGCACAGTGTCCAGAGCCGTGTGACTGCCCGGCGCTCCGCCAGGAACTCGATCCCCGCGGCAAAGACGGGCGCAGACCCCAGCGACACGACCGTGCCGACCGCCACCCCGACCAGGTTCATCGCACTGTAGAAAGCGAGCGGGTAGACGACGATGCCGGCGACCCCGGCCAGCACCCAGCGGCGCACGGAGCAGTTTCGGAGGGTTGCCCGGGCGCTTCGGGCGGAAAGCGTGAAGAGCAGCGCGCCGCCCACGGCCATCGTGGCCGCCCTTGGTCGCCAGCGGGCTGACGCTGCCGGGCAGGAAGTGCGCGGCCGTGCCCGTCGTGCCCCAGAGCAGCGCGGCCAGAAAGATGGGGGCCACGCCGAGCCGGCTCGCGACGGTTCGCGGCGGCGTCACCATCCGAGAGTGCCGGGAGCCCCCTTGAACGGTCCGACGACCCGGGAGGTGATCCAGCCGCCGTAGAAGTCGCCCGGCTGAGGCAGCACCGCTTCCCCGTTCACGGTAACGAGGTCCATCCGTCCGGGGTACAGCGCGACGCGGTTCGCCAGATCCTCGAAGCCCCGCGTCGGCGACGGGTAGTACCACCCGGCCGCCTCCTCCACACGCCCCGGGGTGACCACGCTCAGGTACGACGCCTCGCCCTTGTACTCGCAGTACGATCGGCCGGTCACCGGTTCGAGGCTCCCCGCCCGGAACGCGGAGCGCGGCAGGTAGTAGACCGGCGGATGGCTGGTCTCGAGCACCCGTACGGCATCGTCGGTGTCGACCAGGACCAGGCCACCGAGGGTGACGACGACCCGGTCGGCACTCGTCTCCACGCGAGGCGGTCGCGGGTAATCCCAGACCGATTCCTGGCCGGGTCCGGGCACAACCCGGTTAGTGCGAAACGGCTTCATCCGGCCAGCGTACCGGGAGCGGCCGGGTGAATTCGAACATTGGACGAACCCTCCTGGCGCTGCAACTCCACCCCGAAGACGGCGGCCTGGGTGCGGCGCTCCATGCCGAGTTTGCTGAGCACCCCCGACACATAGTTCTTCACCGTCTTCTCCGCCAGGTCGAGGTGCTCGCCGATCTGGCGGTTGGTGAGGCCCCGGGAGATCAGATCGAGGACTTGCCGTTCCCGCGTCGTCAGCGCTCGGGCGGCAGGGTCGCCTCGGTCCAGCCCCAACGAGGTTGCCACCCGGCCGGCCAGCAGCGGGGTGAGCAGCGACTCCCCCCCTGCCACACGCCGGATTCCCTGCACCAGGCGATCACCGCGGATGTCCTTCAAGACATAGCCGGACGCCCCAGCCAGGACGGCGGCGCGGCTGGCCATGTCGTCGTCGAACGCCGTGAGCATCAGGCACCGGATGCCGGGATCCCTCCCCCGGATGTCCCGGCAGGCGTCGATGCCGCTTCCGTCGGGCAGCCGCACGTCAAGGACCACGACGTCCGGCCGGGTGGCGGCGACCCTGGCCACGGCCTGCCGCCTCGTTGCCGCCTCCCCCACCACTTCCAGGTCAGCTTCGGCGTTGATCAGGGCAGCCAGGCCGATACGGACGACGTCGTGGTCGTCGACCACGAACACGCGCGTCATCGGGAAGTCCCTGCGGAAGCGTCGCTCACGCGCGCCGTCCAACGCAGCTCGGCACCGCGCGGCGCCCGGTCGCGCAGCGACACCATCCCCTGCCAGCGTTCGGCTCTGACCGCCAGATTAGCGACGCCGCTGCGCCGACTTGCGCCGGTAAGACCGACGCCGGTGTCGCCGATCTCGACCGTGAGGATGTGCGCCGCGACCGAGACGCGCACTTCAGCCTCCCGGGTTCCGGAGTGCCGGACCACGTTGGTCAGCCCCTCGCGCACGACCGCCACGACATCATCAGCCAGCGAGGTGGAAACGAGCAGATCGATCGCCCCGGAGAACACCACCCGCGGCGGGTGCGCAAAGAGAGGTCCGACCTCGTCGAGCAGGTCGACGATGCTGCGGCGAAGCCCGTGCCGGTCGGGGTCCGCCTGCGTCGACAACCCGAAGATCGCGGTGCGGAGGTCGGCGATGACCGCGTCGAGGGCTCCCACCTGGTCGGCCAGCCGCCGCCCGAACACCGGGTCGGCGGTCATCCCGCCGAGGGCGCGCACGGCGAGCCCGACAGCGAAGACCCGCTGAATGACCCGGTCGTGCAGCTCACGTGCGATCCGGTCGCGATCGGTGCGCACCGCCAGACGCGCCCGGTCCGTGCTGCTCTGCTCGAGGTGGCGGCCCGCATATGCCAGTCGGGCGAAATCGACGGCCGTATCGAGGTCCACGGCAGTGAACGGGGGCGCCCCGCTGGGCCGGGAGGCCGTGAGCACCACTGCGGGCGGGCCGGTTTCCCCGGCTTTCCCCAGCGGGACCACCAGGGTCGACCCGAGTATCAGGAGCGACTCGGGGCCCGCAGCCTCGCGCTCTTCCCGGCCGACGAGGACCGGCCGGCCGGTGGCCATCGCCCGGCCGCACAGGCTACCCGCCACGGGGAAGGCCAGGCCGTCCAACGGTCGAGTGGCACTGCCATGAGCCGCGTGGACGACAAAACCGTCCCCCACGCCCGAATCAACACCAGGCGGCCCGATGACGCAGACTAGGTCCGCATCCGCAGCCGACGCGAAGATGTCTGCCAGCAACATCAGCGGGTCACCCGTTCGCTCACCCCGCAAACCCTCGATGAAATCGGCGGATGCGGCCACCCACCGCGACCGGCGCGGGAGGGGCAGGTGCGCCGGCAGGTCGATCACTGTCTCCGGGCAAGCCTCGGGACGTTCGTTCAGGGTGACTGGGATAGTTTCGTGGGGCATGACCGAGGACCGCCTCTCGTCTGGTAGCGGGGATACTACCCGCACGGGACCTTCGGCCCTGTCCCGGTCCGGCAGGCACTGCGATCATAGCGTGGAGCGGACTGTCCGGTGCGATTCCACCCCAGAGCAGGAGTCACACCCATGGTTGAAAAAGTGATCGTCGCCATTGACGGTGGGGCCGCGAGCAAGGCGGCCCTGGAGTGGGCACTCGACCGGGTCGTGACGCTCGAACGGATGCAGGGCACGCCCGTGCAACTCGAACTCACCACGGTGGTGGAGCTGGGCTGGTACCCCGCTGAGGGATCGGACTATTCCAGCCAGCCTGCCTACGAGCGCCCGCTCGCGGAAGCCCTTCGACGGGTCGAACAGGTGGCGCCTTCCTGCCGGAAGACGAGCTACATCCGACATGGCGTCCCGGTCGATGAGCTGGCGCGGGCGTCGGCGACCGCCGACCTTCTGGTCATCGGCACGAACAAGACCGGTGTTCTCGCCGGGACGGTCTTCGGCACCCTTCCCCTTCGCCTCGCGGCCCACGCCCGATGCCCCGTCGTCGTCGTCCCCGTCAACTGGCAGGCACGTGGCGGCCACATCGTCGTGGGCATGGAGAACGACGTCACGGCTCTGGTCGCCGTTGACTTCGCGGCCCGCGAAGCCGAGCGTTACAAACTCCCTCTCGATATCGTCCATGCCTGGAACATTCCCGCGACCGTGGCCGTCGAATACGGTGCCGTCCTGCCCTACGAGGAGATACGGGACGCCCACGCGCGCATCCTGTCGGGGGCAACGAGGAGGGTTCGCGACGCGCATCCGGCGCTGCATATCGCCGAGGTTCTGGAACAGGGCACCGCGGCATCCGTGCTCGTGAACGCCTCCCAAACGGCGTCCCTCGTCGTCGTCGGCACACACGGCCGGGGTGCCGTCGGCAGCCTCTTTCTCGGTTCGGTCAGCCACGACGTGCTGATGAACCTGCCGTGCCCGGTCGCTGTGGTCCCCCGCCCGGCCGGTGAACGCGCCGAGTCCCGACCGGACTCCACGGAAGGTGTGAAGAAGCGGTGAACACCTCCTACATCGGATTCGACGGATCGGATCCGAGCCGGTCCGCCTTCCGCTGGGGTCTGGCTCGGGCGGAAGCGGACGGGTCGCCCATGGTCCTGGTGCACGTCGTCGACGATGAGTGGGGGCTGCTGGGTCCCGACTACGCGCGGGAGGCCGAGCGCCGGGCGAGCAGTCTGCTCACGCAGGAGATCACCGCGGCGAAGACGCATCCCGGGCTGGACATCGGCGCGCTCGTCCTGCACGGGTCTCCCGCCTGGACGCTCGCCGCAATGCCGACATCCGACGATGTTTTGGTCGCCGGAACCCACAAGACTGGCTCCCTGAGCGGACACGTGCTCGGCTCGCGCAGCGTTCAGATCGCCGCGGCGGCCGGCTGCACCGTCGCCGTGGTGCCGGAATCGACCACAGACAGCCGAAGTGGAGTCGTCGTGGGTGTCGACCGTTTCGAGGGATCCACCTCGGCCGTCATTCGCGGCGCCCAGGAGGCGCGCCGCCTTGGCCACGAACTCATCCTCGTGCATGCGCCGTCGACTTTGCGTGCGGAGCCCGGAGCTCGCGACTGCCGCGACCCCCGGTGTGTTCGTGATTCCCCGGCTGGTGCATCGGCCGCCGGCCGAGGCTCTGCTCGATGTCGGCAGCGAAGCTGCCATACTGTGCTCGGAGTTTCACATCCGAGGCCCGTGACCCAGTCGGTGATCGATTCAGTCATCCACGACGTCCTGATGAAAATCAACGTGCCTGTGCTGATCGCACGGTCCGACTGACACCCTCCGATTCGCACGCTCCGATTCGAGCGTTGTGAATCATTTAGACGGGTTCGCTGACCGGTCCGGTCTCGGTGACGGCGACCCTGATCACGGCGACTGGGCAGGGCATGGTCAAAACGATCACATGACTGACCGAACCCAGCCAGAAGCGAGCGAACCCGTGACGACCGTGGCTGCCCACAACGAGAAGCCGCGCACCGGTCGCCGCCGACACGAGTGCGTCCGCCGGCAACCCGAGGTCGAGCCGCAGGTCAAGCACCAGGTCCGGATAGCGTTCGGCCAGTCCCGCCACCGCTTCGGCGAGGACCACGCGGTCCGCCTCATCGGGCACCATCGGCCAGTCGATCATGGCGCGCTCTTCGGTCCAAGGGGCCGGTGCGCTCCAGCAGTACAGCGCCGTCAACCGCTCGCCCAGGCGGTCCGCCTGATCCGCGGCGAATGTCACGGCGGCGAGGGATGCCTCGGAACCGTCCACCCCGACGACGACGCCGGTGCCGCGCTGTTCCTCCCGCTCGGGCACGACGACGACGGAACCGCCGGCGTAAGCCGCGATCTGCGCGGCTTGGGTGCTGAAGACATAGTCCCGAAACCGGCGCAGGGCGTGCGAGTCCACAACGAGGAGTTGCGCGCCGACTGCCCAGTCGGTGAGGGCCCCGGTGGGCGAGCCCTCGAGGACCGTCGTGCGAAAAGTCAGGTCAGGAGCGACACTGCGGGCCTCCTCGCCCTCACGGGCGAGCAACAGTTCGGCCTGCTCGCGGGCCGAGTGCAGAAACCCGACCGTGGTCGTGCCGAAGGTCGCGTCGAGGACGTGCACCAACTCGATCTCCAGGCGCCGGGGACGCGCATAGTCGATCGCCCACTGCAGCGCAGCCCGAGCCGCCGGCCGACCGCTGACCCCCACTACAACACGGTTGTCCATGACGACCTCCTCAGCTCCCCGGCACAGCGGGCAGAACGGGGTCTACGATGTCGCGCGACGATCCGACAGAACAGGGCCGAAAGTCCCGGCGTCGGTCAGGACGTCAGTAGTCGAACTCGTCGAACTGTGGCGAATCCAGGCCGTCGCCCGTCCACGAGGCTCGGCCCGAGGCCGTGCCGACCAGGGCCTTATGGCGGAGAGTGTCCACCGTCTCCGGCTCCAGCAGCTCTGACCGTGCGGAACCGGCAGTAACGCAGACCAATTGGCCGGATCCGCCGATCAGGATCTGGATGCGACCCAGCAGGCCGGTCTCTTTGACGATCGGGATGTCGACGACATCGACCTGGGGACGGAGACTCAACGCCTCGGCATAGTGCATGACGGCATCCGCAAGGTCATCGCCCGTGATGACCGATCCGCCGGGGTGAAATAGACGCTTCATGGTAGACCCCTGATTGTTCACGAAATGGACATGTGCAGCCAGGGTCTGGGGCATATTCCAATTCTAGACCGTGCGGGGTTTATAGGTCGAGGGTTCGGTTCACAACCTGTTCGGCAACCTCGACCAGCCGCTGGCCGTTGTCGCGGGCATATTGACGCAGGATCGCGAAGGCCTCTTCCATGTCGACGGTGTGGGTGAGAGCGACGACGCCCTTGGCCTGCTCGATTAGAACGCGGTTACTGAGCGCGCGTTGCAGCTGCGCCCGAGCCACGCCGCTCTCCCTGATGGCGCGTTCCTGAAGAATGCCGATGGTGGCGGTGTCGGCCAGCGCCTGAACGTGCGCAGGTCCTCCGCTCCCAGACCGCCGAGGCAATCCCAGAAGAGATTGAGCGATCCGATGGTCGTCGCTCGCAGCCGCAGGGGAACCGAATGCATCGACTTGAAGCCGAGTTCGAGCGCTCCCGCCCGGAACCGTGGCCACGCCGGGGCGAGGACATAGAGGTCGGGAATGGCCACGGGTAGCCGGTCGTGTAGCACTCGACGCACGGCCCATTGCCGGCCCGCAGCTGCAGGATCTCAATCAGGCGACTTCGTTCGTTGGTTGAGGCCATTACCTCGAGATCGTTGTCGTTGTAGGCGGAGAGGATGATCCCGACCGCGGACGCCCCGAAGAGTGTGGCGCAGGTCTCTACGAGTGTGTGCAGCAGGTCGACGACGTCGTACCCGACGACAAGCGGGTCGGCCAGCGTGACGAAGGTCTCAACCAACTGACCTTCACGTGTTCTGGTCACCATAATTCCATCCCAATACCGGTCTAATTCTGATGTAAAATCGACCCTTCGCGCCACAACATCGTCCGCTACCTCGCGGACCGTGCGCGCGTGGGAGAACGCGTAGCCCTGGAGGATCAGGAGGGCATCCGAGGCTCCCACGTTCAACTGGGCCAGTACCATCCCCGTCGCCTGGTGCACGAAGCGACGCGAGTAGCCCTCGTCGGCGTCAGGGTCCGGCTTCACCGTATGCTCGAGCAGGACGCGCCGAAGCACCTGCCGGGCGGCGATCCCGACCAGCATCGTGGCGTCGCGATCTCAAGTCCGGTCAGGGTGCGGGGGCGGCGGGATTACAGGTCAACCGCTCCGATGTCCAACGTTCCGACGACCATCGGGAACGCGAACACGCCTTCGACGTCGCTCGCGCACACGGTTTCGGTGCCGAACGGTGCGCCGAGGGTGGAGATCGCCACGCCGGTGACGGGCAGCACCCGCAGGAACGACGAACACAGGTGCGTGCTGTTCAGGTGCGCGTTGGGCAACTCCTCGACGGCGAGGCCGAACGATTGACGGTCAGACCGGGACATGACGACGTTCACCCCCCCATGGCATCCGTTACTCGGGTCGAAATTACTCGCATCGAAGTCGCTCGCGCGTGAGTGTGAACGGTGCCTTCACGACCACTCGACTCCGCGGGAAAGCAACGATTATTCCGCGGCGGGCAGCGACTTTCTCAGTCACGCCGTTTCCAGCGTATCGCGCGGAACCCGGCTCCGCAGAGCGATTAAAGAACCTGCGTCCGACCTTTGCACGCACCGAGGATCGGTGACGGCCGGATGGGGCGTAGGCCGAGTCAGTCGGCGAACCTGCGCAGCATCTCCAGCACGACCGCGGCCGAGCGGTCGGCCGCGTCGTCGATGTGGGTGAGGTGATCGTCAATCGGTCCGCACAGGTCGGAGATGCCGCGGACCGCCACGAACGGTACGCCATAAGCGAAGCAGGTTTGAGCAGCGCCCACGGATTCCATGTCGGTGGCGAGAACCCCGGGGAACAGCACGCGGAGGCTCTCTGCGCGCTCCATGTTTACGAAGGCGTCGTTGGAGACCAGCAGCCCGCGGCGCACGACCAGCGCCGATCCGTCGGGCATCCGGGCAGCCGACTCGGCGCCGCGCAGCGCCTCAGTCGCGCCCTCGTAGCGAGCCGGCATGCCGGGCACCTGGCCGAGCGCGTACCCGAAGACGCGTGCGTCAGCGTCGCTGTTGAGGTATTCGCTCCCGATGACCACCTCGCCCACCCGCACCTGGGCACCCACCCCGCCGGCCGAACCCGCGCTGATCACCAGCGGCGACGCCTCGGGGTCCTCGGCGCGCACAAAGAGGAGTGCGGATGTCGTCCCACCGGCCGCGTTGACCAGCCCGATGCCGCTCTGCACGAGCAGCACTTCACGCCCGGCCAGGGTGAGGCGGTGCCGGCGGGCCCTGCCGATGGCGACCGGCGGCGCGGAAGCGGTGGCCGCCGCCAGGAACGGAGCGGCCTCCTCCTCCATCGCGACCAGAATGATCGCGTCGACGGTCGTCATGCGGTGACGGTGGCCCAGGCGCCGCGGGCGGCCAGGAAGACCTTCACGGCGTCCTGGGCGGCTGCCAACGAGTGGTTGGCTCCCCACCCGCACTGAACCTCGTTGGCGGCGGGCACCTCGGTGGCGCCGAGGATGTCGGTCATGGTGGCCTCGATCAACTCGAGGACCTCGGCGTACTCCGGCTGCCCCTGCAGAATGAGGTAGAAACCGGTTTGACAGCCCATCGGCGAGAAGTCGATGACTCGGGTGGAATGGTTGCGGGAGTGCTCGGCGAAGAGGTGCTCGATCGAGTGCACTGCCGGCATCTCCAGGTGAAGGACGTTGGGCTGGGTGAAGCGCACGTCGTACTTCACGATGGTGTCCCCCTGCGGCAGCATCTTGGTATCGGCCAGGCGCACGTAGGGTGCGACAACCGTACGGTGATCGAGGTTGAACGATTCGACGTTCATGCGTGGCTGATTCACGTGTTCTCCCTGGAAACTGTCGTGGCACTCGGCTGGGGCTCGTTCGCAACGGACGTGATCAGGGGGTTATGTGTGGGCCCTACCGGGCTCGAACCGATGACATCCACGGTGTAAACGTGGCGCTCTACCAACTGAGCTAAAGGCCCCTGACGCAACGGCCGGTGAAGGCCGTGGTCCATCATACAGATTCTGCGCGCCGGGTGGACCGCGGCCGGGTTCAAGCCGGCTGGAGTTCGCCGATCGCAGCCCGGTAGGCCTCCAACGACCGGGGCTCGCCCGGCGCGGTGATGAAGCTGGCCCGGATGATCCCCTCAGGGTCGATCAAGAACGTGGCCCGGTTCGCAAAGCCCTTTTGCTCGAGGAACACCCCGTATTCCTTAGCGACCGCACCGTGCGGCCAGAAGTCGGCCAGGAGGTCGAAGGTGTACCGTTCCTGTTCCCCCCAGGCACGCAGGGCGTGACGGGAATCGACCGAGATGCCGAGCAGTTCCACCTCATTGGCGACGAACAACGACAGGTTGTCCCGCAGCTCGCACAACTCGCCACTGCAGATTCCGGAGAACGCCAGGGGGAAGAAGACCAGGGCGACCGACTTCTTCCCGCGGAACTCGCTGAGCTGCACCCGCTCGCCGAACTGGTTGAAGAGCTCGAAATCAGGAGCCTGGGTGTCATTTTCCAACGCCATGGAGCGCTTCCTTTCGTGCGCCCACGGGAACGATGCAAGGCGACGCCACAGCCTAGCCCCGCCTCCTGCCGGAACCAAGATGAGCGTCCCGAGGGACCCTCGATTCCCGGCCCGAACGGCGCTCACCGACCGCGCACAAACCGAAGGCAAAATCTGTAGGCTTGCGTGGTGCCATCGGTCGTGATCCGACCGTCATCCGGCACCGCTAACTTGGCAGGTTCGCTTCGATGGTCTGCCCAACAGAGAGAGGTCGAGTGTGACTGTCAACGACCAGGACCCGTATTCGGTTAACAGCACGGATGCGGACCCGGAGGAAACCGCCGAATGGTCGGAATCGCTGGACGCGCTCGTATCGGCCCACGGTCACCAGCGTGGTCGGGAGATCATGCTGACGCTCCTGAAACGCTCCAAGGAACTGCACCTCGGCGTGCCCATGGTGCCGACCACGGACTACATCAATACCATCGCGGCCGGCAATGAACCCGACTTCCCCGGTGACGAAGACATCGAGCGCCGCTACCGCGCCTGGATACGCTGGAACGCCGCCGTTCTCGTGCACCGCGCTCAGCGCCCCGGCATCTCCGTCGGCGGCCACATCTCGACCTATGCATCCTCCGCTGCCCTCTACGAGGTCGGCTTCAACCACTTCTTCCGCGGCCAGGACCACCCGGGCGGCGGAGACCAGATCTTCATCCAGGGCCATGCCTCCCCCGGAACCTACGCGCGGGCCTTCCTCGAGGGCCGCCTGAGCACCGACCAACTCGACGGATTCCGCCAGGAGAAGTCCCACGGCCCCAACGGGCTGTCCTCCTACCCGCACCCGCGACTGATGCCGGAATTTTGGCAGTTCCCGACGGTCTCCATGGGACTCGGCCCGATCAACGCCATCTACCAGGCGCAAACCAACCGGTACCTCACCAACCGCGGGATCAAGGACGCCAGCGACCAGCAGGTCTGGGCGTTTCTCGGCGACGGCGAGATGGACGAGGTCGAGAGCCGCGGGCAGCTGCAGGTTGCCGCCAACGAGGGTCTCGACAACCTCAATTTCATCGTCAACTGCAACCTCCAGCGCCTCGACGGCCCGGTACGCGGCAACGGCAAGATCATCCAGGAACTAGAAAGCTTCTTCCGCGGCGCCGGCTGGAACGTCATCAAGGTCGTCTGGGGTCGCGAGTGGGACGAGCTGCTCTCCCGCGACACCGATGGCGCCCTGCGCGACCTGATGAACGCCACCCCCGACGGCGACTACCAGACGTACAAGGCCGAGAGCGGTGCGTACGTGCGCGAGCACTTCTTCGGCCGCGACCCCCGCGCGCTCAAGCTCGTCGGGGGTTACACCGACGACGACATCTGGAACCTCAAGCGCGGTGGCCACGACTACCGCAAGGTCTACGCGGCATTCAAGGCCGCATCCGAGCACAAGGGCCAGCCGACCGTCATCCTGGCCAAGACGGTCAAGGGTTACGCCCTCGGCCCGAGCTTCGAGGGCCGCAACGCGACCCACCAGATGAAGAAGTTCACCCTCGACAACCTCAAGACGTTCCGCGACAGCACTCACATGCCGATCACGGATGCCCAGCTCGAGGAGAACCCCTACCTCCCGCCGTACTTCAAGCCGGACGAGGACGATGAGGCGATCCAGTACCTGCATGAGCGCCGCCGCGCGCTCGGCGGGTACGTGCCGGAGCGTCGCAGCAAGTACACGCAGATCACCCTGCCGGGCGACGCGACCTACGCTCCCACCAAGAAGGGTTCCGGCACGCAGGAGATCGCGACCACGATGGCCTTCGTGCGGCTGCTCAAGGAACTGCTGCGCGCCAAGGACTTCGGACACCGCATCGTGCCGATCATCCCGGACGAGGCTCGCACCTTCGGCATCGACGCGTTCTTCCCGAACGCCAAGATCTACAACCCCAGCGGCCAGCAGTATACCTCGGTCGACCACGCGCAGCTTTTGGCGTACAAGGAGAGCCCGCAGGGCCAGATCCTGCACGTGGGGATCAACGAAGCCGGCGCGATGGCTGCCTTCACCAACGTGGGCACGTCGTACGCAACGCAGGGTGAGCCGCTCATCCCGATCTACGTCTTCTACTCGATGTTCGGCTTCCAGCGCACGGGCGACGCCATGTGGGCCGCGGGCGATCAGATGACCCGCGGGTTCATGATCGGCGCCACCGCCGGACGCACCACCCTCACCGGTGAAGGCCTGCAGCACGCCGACGGCCACTCGCCGCTGCTGGCCTCGACGAACCCCGCCGTGGTCTCGTACGACCCGGCCTACGGCTACGAGATCGGGCACATCGTGCGGTCGGGACTCGAGCGGATGTACGGAGGAACGCACGCCGACCCCAACGTCATGTACTACATCACGGTCTACAACGAGCCGCAGGTACAGCCGCGCGAGCCCGACGACGTGGACGTGGACGGCATCGTGCGCGGCATCCACCGCGTCAGCGCGTCCGATGTGTCGGGTCCGAAGGCGCAGCTGTTGGCCTCCGGCGTCTCCGTGCCCTGGGCACTCGAGGCCCAGGCCCTTTTGGCCGAGGACTGGGGAGTGTCCGCCGACGTCTGGTCGGTCACCTCCTGGGCCGAACTGCGTCGCGATGGCATCGCGGTCGAGGAACACAACTTCCTCTACCCGGACGACGCGCCGCAGATCCCCTATGTGACGGAGAAGCTGGCCGGCACCGCCGGACCGTTCATCGCCGTCACCGACTTCATGCATGCGGTGCCCGATCAGATCCGGCAGTTCGTGCCCGGCGACTTCGCGACCCTCGGCGCCGACGGGTTCGGTTTCTCCGACACCCGCCCGGCGGCCCGCCGCTACTTCAAGATCGACGGACCGTCGATGGTGGTGCGCGCACTCGAACTTCTCGCTCGCCGAGGCGAGGTCGACCGCAGCGTCGTCGGCCAGGCGATTGCGAAGTACCGGTTGCACGACGTAACGGCGGGAACTACCGGTTCCGCCGGGGGCGAGAGCTAACAGCCCCCGTGGCACCCACACCGAAGACGAAGGAACAGACGCTCAGCTGGCTGCGAACGATATCCGGGGAGCTTTCCACGGCGACGCTGAAGCGTCTCGAGGACACGCTGCCCTGGTACGGCGATATGCCGCCCGGGCGGCGTTCCGCCGTGGGCCTGGTCGCCCAGGCCGGGATCACGTCGTTCATCTCGTGGTTTGACGACCCGCGGTCCACCCCCTGGATCGCGGCCGACGTCTTCGGTGCCGCTCCGCGTGAACTGCTGCGCTCAATCAGCCTGCAGCAGACCCTGCAGCTAATTCGCGTCACCGTCGAGGTGGTGGAGGAGCGGGTCAAAGACGGCGGGGAAATCCTGCGGGAGGCCATCCTGCTGTACTCCCGCGAAATCGCCTTCGGCGCGGCGGATGTCTATGCCCGGGCAGCCGAGGCACGCGGCCTCTGGGATGTACGCCTCGAGGCCCTGGTCGTCGACTCGATCCTGAGCGGCGAGTACGACGACGAACTGCCCAGCCGGATCGCGGCCCTCGGCTGGCACGGGCACGGCGAGGTCTGCGTGCTCGTGGGCACGACACCCAAGATGCTCGACGTCGACCAGCTGCGTCGCTCGGCCCGCCACATGGCCGCCGACGTTCTGATCGGGGTGCAGGGCAACCGGCTCGTCCTGGTCATCGGCCGGGCCCACCCGTCGCCGACCGAGACGGATGACGCGATCGGCACGGCCTCCGCTCTCAGCTTCATGGAGATCGCGGTGCAGCTCGAGCCGAGCTTCGGCGCCGGCCACCTGGTGCTCGGCCACGAGGTGCCGAATCTCGTCGACGCGTCCAAGAGCGCTAAGGCCGCCTTGGCCGGCTTCGCCGTGGCGCGCTCCTGGCGCAACGCCCCACGCCCTGTACAGGCGGACGATCTGCTCCCCGAGCGGGCGCTGGCCGGCGATCCGCTTGCCCGCGCCACGCTGATCCACCGGATCTACCGCCCGCTGCAGGCGCATTCGACCGAGCTGCTCACCACACTCTGGTGCTACCTGGACAACGGTCGCTCCCTGGAAGCCACCGCCCGGGAACTGTTCGTACACCCGAACACCGTGCGCTACCGCCTGAAGCGGGTGTCAGAGGTCATCGGCTACGACGCCACGGGCGCCCGTGAGGCCCTCATCCTGCAGGCCGCCCTGATCATCGGGTCGATCAGCGACCACGACGGCTCAACACGCCGGCGTTAATCGCGGCGTCAGAGGTGCCGAACTAACGAGATTCGACAAACACTCCGCAAATAGTTGGTGGATCTCCGACACGCCCGCAACAAACGAGGTTGGGAGACTGGATCAATGATTGTTGTCGTCTGCCCCGGTCAGGGCTCACAAACCCCCGGTTTCCTCGAGCCCTGGCTTCGGAACCCCACTTTCGCCGCCGGCCTGGACGAGATCTCCGCGGCCTGCGGAATTGATCTGATGCGCCACGGCACCGTGAGCGACGCCGACACCATTCGGGACACCCGAATCGCCCAGCCGCTGATCGTAGCCGCCGGACTCCTCACGTTGAACGCACTCCTCGCCGACGGACGGCGGGAGCGCATCACCGGTATCGCCGGTCACTCGGTGGGCGAGATCACCGCCGCAGCCGGCGCAGGCATCCTCAGCGCGGCGGACGCCGTGCGTTTCGTGCGCGAGCGCGGCACAGCCATGGCCGAGGCCGCGGCGCTGGAGCCCTCCGGCATGAGCGCCGTGCTGGGCGGCGATGAGACCGAACTCCTGGCCCGCCTCGACGAACTCGACCTCGCGCCGGCCAACTTCAACGGTGGCGGACAGATCGTCGTCGCCGGCTCCCTCGCGGCTCTGGCCGCTCTCGGCAAGAACCCCAATCCGCGCACCCGGGTGATTCCGCTGCAGGTGGCTGGTGCATTCCACACGCGGTATATGCACCCGGCGGTGAAGCACCTCACCCGTGTCTCCGCGCTGCTCGCGCCCGCCGATCCCACGCTTTCGATCTGGACGAACCGGGACGGCAGCGCGGTGTCCAACGGTGCCCGGTTCGTGGAGTTACTGGTTGATCAGGTGTCCTCGCCGGTACGGTGGGATATGTGCATGCGTTCGTTCGCGGATGCCGGCGTGACCGGAATCATTGAGGTCGCACCGGCTGGGGCTCTTGTCGGCCTCGCCAAACGTGCCCTCAAGGGCGTGCCCAGCATAGCGATCAGGACGCCGGACGACCTGCCCGCTGCGTTCGACCTGATCGACCAGCAGAACCTAGTCTGACCGAAAGAGAATATGTCCAAGCCAACACTCCAGCAATCGCACGGTCCCCAGTACACCCGGATTCTCTCGATCGGCGCCGCCCGCGGGGACCTAGTCGTGCCCAACGACGACCTGGTCGGTCCGATCGATTCGTCCGATGAATGGATCCAGCAGCGCACCGGCATCATCACCCGCACCCGAGCGAGCCAGGACATCCAGGCCGTCGACCTCGCGACGGATGCCGCCCGCGAAGCCATAGAGAGGTCCGGCATCCAGCCGCACCTGATCGACGCCGTCATCGTGGCCACGATCAGCAACGGCCGGCAGACACCGTCCATTGCCGCCGTGGTCGCCGATCGGGTCGGCGCCAACCCCGCCGCCGCCTACGACGTCAACGCCGCCTGCGCCGGATACACCTACGCCGTGGCGCAAGCCGATTCCCTGATCCGCACGGGCACCGCCCACTACGCGCTCGTCATCGGCGCCGAGAAGCTGTCCGACCTCGTCGACCCCACGGACCGCAGCATCTCGTTCCTCCTCGGCGACGGCGCCGGCGCCGTCGTCATCGGCCCGAGCGACTTCCCGGGGATCGCACCCACCGTGTGGGGATCCGACGGGTCCAAGGCCGATGCCATCACCATGAATCACACCCTGCAGGAATACCGACGCGGAGAATCCGAATGGCCCACCCTGCGCCAGGAAGGCCAGACGGTTTTCCGCTGGGCCGTCTGGAACATGGCGAAGGTGGCTAAGGAGGCTCTCCAGGTCGCGGGAATCGAGAGCGACCAGCTCGCCGCTTTCATCCCGCACCAGGCCAATATGCGCATCATCGACGAGTTCGCCAAGCAACTGAAGCTTCCCGACTCGGTCGTCATCGCCCGCGATGTCGCCACCACCGGGAACACCTCGTCGGCGTCGATCCCGCTGGCCACCCACCGTCTCCTGGAAGAGCACCCCGAGCTCAGCGGTGGCCTCGCCCTCCAGATCGGCTTTGGAGCAGGACTGGTGTTCGGCGCGCAGGTCGTCGTGCTTCCCTAGATTTCACTCAACTCCCCTCTAAACTGAATCTCGGTCATACGAGACACCCCCAAGGAGAAATAACATGGCATTGTCCACCGAAGAAGTTCTTGCCGGCCTGGCCGAACTCATCAACGACGAGACTGGCATCGCGACCGACACAGTTGAGATGGGGAAGTCATTCACCGATGATCTGGACATCGATTCCATCTCGATGATGACCATCGTCGTCAACGCCGAAGAAAAGTTCGACGTTAAGATCCCCGACGAAGAGGTCAAGAACCTCAAGTCCGTCGGCAACGCTGTCGACTTCATCGTCAAGGCTCAGGTCTAGTCCACAAATGAACAGGCCGGTCGGCATCTGCCGACCGGCCTGATCTGTGGGTGATGCCCACGTTTGCACGCCTCACGGAGAGTTAACGTTATGACCAAAAAAATCGTTATCACCGGCATCGGTGCGACCTCCCCTCTCGGCGGCACGGCCGCCGACAGCTGGGCGGCCCTGCTCGCCGGCGAATCGGGGACGAGCACGCTAGACCACGAATGGGTGGCCCGGACTCAGCTCCCCGTGACCTTCGCCGCCCAGGCCAGGGTTCCATCCGTCGACGTTCTGGCCCGCCACGAGACGAAGCGTCTCGACCCCTCCAGCCAGTTCGCGTTGATTGCCGGGCGTGAAGCCTGGGCGGATGCCGGCTCCCCCGAAGCAGACCCCGAACGGCTGGCCGTCGACTGGGCCACCGGAATCGGTGGAGTCTGGACCCTTCTCGACGCGTGGGACACCCTCCGCGAACGCGGTCCGCGCCGCGTGCTGCCGATGACCGTGCCCATGCTCATGCCGAACGGCCCGGGAGCGGCCATCGGAATGGACCTTCACGCCCGGGCCGGAATCACCACGGTTGTGTCCGCGTGCGCCTCGAGCACCGAGTCTCTCGTGAACGCCTACAACCGCCTGCAGGCCGGGCTCGCCGACATCGTCATCGCCGGTGGCTCCGAGGCCGCAATTCACCCGCTTCCGATCGCATCCTTCGCTGCCATGCAGGCCTTGTCCAAGCGAAACGACGACCCGGCCACGGCGTCGCGCCCCTACGACATCACCCGGGACGGCTTCGTTCTCGGTGAGGGTGCCGCGGCGCTCGTCGTCGAGACGGAAGAACACGCCAAGGCCCGCGGCGCGCGCATCTACGCCGAGCTCCTTGGTGGTGCCGTGACCAGTGACGCGTACCACATCACCGCTCCAGACCCCGATGGCACGGCTGCGGCCCGCGCGATGATCACCGCGATCAGGAATGCCGACGCGAGCCTGGCGGATGTCTCGCACATCAACGCGCACGCGACCAGCACTCCGGTCGGGGACATCGCCGAGTACAACGCACTGCGCCGCGTGTTCGGCGACCTGCTCGACGGAATCCCGGTGTCGGCGACCAAGGCTTCCACCGGTCACCTCCTCGGTGGTGCCGGGGCGATTGAGGCCCTGTTCACGGTTCTCGCTCTGGCCAAGCGCATGGCCCCGCCGACCATCAACCTGCTGAACCAGGATCCGAGCATCCCGCTCGACGTGGTGACCATGCCGCGCACGTTGCCTTCCGGCGATCTGCTGGCCATCAGTAACTCGTTCGGTTTCGGCGGTCACAACGCCGTCGTGGCGTTCCGGTCGGTCTAGCTCCACCCGGCGGAAAACCCGCCTGCACCGGGATGGCCCCGACCGGCACCGGTCGGGGCCTTCCCGTGTTCGGGAGCGACCTTGCGCTGCACGTCAGCCCACCTGGTGCAACCACACGACCGAGTTGAAATCGCCGGCGTGCCGGAACGGTTCGAGCTCGTCGTCCCAGGCCTGCCCGAGCGTAATGCGGAGCTGCCGGTGGAGCTCCAGCGCGTTTGCCCCGGCCAGGTCCATGGCGTGGCGCAGCCGGTCCTCCGGGATAACGACGTTACCGGCCGTGTCGGTCTGGGCGAAGAAGATGCCCAGGTCGGGGGTGTGCAGCCAGCGCGCCCCATCGGCGCCGAAACCGGCGTCCTCGGTGACCTCAAAGCGAAGGTGGTCCCACCCGCGGAGCGCCGACGCGAGCCGCGCCCCCGTACCGCAGGCGCCCTCCCACTGGTACTCGGCCCGCTGCGCTCCGCGGAGCACGGGCTGCTCAGACCAGTCGAAACTGACGGGCACGCCCAGGGCGCGACCCACCGCCCACTCCACATGGGGACTCAGAGCGCGAGGCGAAGAATGCACGTAAATGTAGCCGCGCGCAGTCGCTTCCTGCCGAGCGTGTGTAGCCACCATCGTTTCTCCCGTTCTGTGAGGTGCGTCTTCCCCAACGACCTCTGAACGAAACAATGCGGCGTGCTGTGAACTTATCGAGAACTTGAACCTATGACCAACGGTCGACGCACCGCGCAGGCGCTGCATCCATGAATTATGCCTCAGCGACCCCTGCGATCACAAGACTCGAGCCGGGACCGGATCTCCGTTCGCTATACTCAGTATGGTCATACCTTGGCCACCGGAGGTCCCATGTCTGTTCGCAGCTGCCTGCTGGCGATCCTCACGATCGGTCCGGCCTATGGCTTCCAGATTCATGGCGAGCTGGAGTCTCGAACGGCCGGTCGGCGGGCGGTCAACGTCGGGCAGATCTACGGCACTCTTGAGCGGCTGGTGAAACAGGCGGCCGTTGAATCGGCCGGCAGCACCGCAGACGGCCTACCGCTGTACCGAATCACCGCGCTCGGCCAGGCCGAGGCGCTCCACTGGCTGGCCGATACCGAGAGCGCTCCCGGCAACGAGTGGAGCGACCTGGTCGACCGGGTCCTGATCGCCGTCTCCCTCCCTGATCCTCAGGTGCTGGGCATCGATGCGCGCGGCATCGTTGCCCGGTACCGCCAGCGGTGGCAGTCAAGCACCGAGACTGCGACCATGGACGCCGCGGCCACGGGCGCGGAGCGCTTGGCGGGCGCCGCCCGGGCCGCGCTGTCCGCCGCTGCGCTGGACTGGCTTCGGGACGTCGACGCGCTGCTCGAGGACGGCCACGCCGCGGGTTTTCGGCACGGTCTGAACGACGTGCGGCCGAAGCGCGGACGACGACCGGCATCCGTCGCCTGACCTGGACGACACGCACCGTCGGAGCTGCCGTCGCCTCTGCAGGGGTCGCACCTACTTCGCCTGCGCGTAGCTGTCGACCGTCGCAACGGTGAGCAGGAAATCGACCGGGAAATCGCCGAACAAGTGCCGGCCGGCGGTATCCGCTGCGCGCCGGATGATCTCCTCGACGGTATCTGCCAGCGCGGCGGGCGTGTGCACCATGACCTCGTCGTGCAGGAAGAAAACCAGGTGCGGGGCCCGGTCGAATTCCGACCCGGAGGCACCCTGAACCCCTTGAGCACCCTGGGGCAGCATTCGCAGTTCCCGGCGCACCTCCGCCATCCAGCACAGCGCCCATTCCGCGGCGCTGCCCTGAACGATGAAATTGCGGGTGAAGCGGCCCCAGTCTCGCGCCTGACTGCGGGCCCGGCGCTCGTCGGCATCCGTCGCCCCGGGGTCGTAGGCCTTGGCCTGGGTGGCCAGCCAGCGTTCCCCGGGCCGCGGGGAGGAACGCCCAAGCCGTGTCGTCACGCTCTCGCCGCGTTCCCCGGCGCGTGCGGCCGTTTCGGTGAGGGCCAGTGCCCTCGGAAAGGCCTTCGCGAGCCGGGGCAGGAGGCGCCCGCTCTCCCCGCTGGTGGCGCCGTACATGGCCCCGAGCATGGCCACCTTGGCGTGGTCGCGGGTCTCCACGACGCCCCCGGCGACGATCCCGGCGTACAGGTCCGTTCCCCGGCCGGCCTGGGCCATGGCCGTGTCGGCCGACAGGGCGGCGAGGACGCGCGGCTCGAGCTGCGCGGCGTCCGCGACCACGAGCTTCCAGCCCGCATCGGCGACGACTGCGCCGCGCACCTGTTTGGGCAGCTGCAGGGCTCCCCCGCCCCGAGTGGCCCAGCGGCCCGTCACCACCCCGCCGGGGATGTACTCGGGATGGAACCGGCCGTCGACGATCCAGGTGTCCATCCAATACCAGCCGTTCGCGCTGAGCAGCCGGGCCAGCTTCTTGTATTCGAGCAGCGGATCGATCACAGGGTGGGTGAGCTCCTTGAGCTCCCAGGCGCGGGTGGACGTCACCTTCAGGCCGACCTTCTGCAGTGCCCGCATCAGGTCGGGCTGCGAGTCGGGGTTGAGACCGGGTTCGCCAACGGCGTCACGGATGCGCCGAGCGAGGTTTTCGAGGCGTTCGGGCCGGATGCCCGGGGCGACGCGGGGGCCGAGTTCGCGGGTCAGCAGAGCGTCGTGCACGTCGGTGCGCCACGGCAGGCCGGCGAACTGCATCTCGGCGGCGATCAGCGCCCCGGCCGATTCCGCGGCGAGCAGCAGGCGGAGGCGGCCGGGCTCCGCAGATGCGCGGACCGCGTCGAGCTGGCGCCGGTATTCCGCCTGCGTACCGAACCCAGCGGCCGCGCTGCCGGCGTCGCGGCCGGTCACGCCGTCGGCGGCGGTCTCGGTGTCGCTGCCGGCGGCGCTGTCACCGTCGCTGTCGAACAGGTCGAAGAGTGTCACCTCGGATGCGGACGCGGCCGGTTCGAAGGCCACCGCCCGATCCCAGCGGCTCGGCTCCGCCCGGGCCAGCGCGCTTGCCTGGGTCAGCGACGACTGGCGCAGGATCGCGTGGCACAGGCGCAAGTCGTGGGCGCGGTGCACCCTGATTCCGGCCGCCAGGAGCAGCGGGTAGATGCGGGCCGTGTCCTCCCACACCCAACGGGGCCGGTCTCGCTCCTGACCGAGCACATAGCCGGGGAATTCGTGTGAAGGCAAACGGAGTGCTGGCCCCGCGACGTTGCCCTCGGCGTCGAGCGACAGCACGAGGATCTCCCCGTTTCCCGTTCGACTCGCCAGAAGGTGCACCTGCCCATTCTGCCGGTTCGGGACCGTGCCGGCGGGAAAAGCATCCGTCATATGACCGTCAGTTCGGCCGGCCGTCTGTCGGTGGAGTGGCGTCGGCCTCAGCCCACGCCTCCTGCAGCAGGGCGACGGTCTCGTTGTCTGAGAGTTGGTGGAAGTCGGTGTAGAAGGGCCCGATTGCCCACAACTCCTGCGGGGCGTGCAGCACGACGATGACATCCGCATACTGCCGCATCTCCCCGAGCAGCTCGGCGGGTGCGACCGGGACCGCGAGCACCGTGAGTGCGGCGCCCTGCCGTTTCAGGGCCGCGAGGGCTGCCTTGGCCGTGGCTCCCGTCGCGAGGCCGTCGTCCACGACGACGGCGACACGGCCCCGCGGACTGATCTGCGGGCGGTCATCGAGGTAGAGGGTGCGACGTCGTGCGATTTCGGCCAGCTCGCGACGGCGGGCTTGGGCCAAACCCAGCGAGTCGCCCCCGGTGGCGGCGAACACGTCCTCATTGACGATCGCCTGTGGACTAGCACCGTCGACGACCGCCCCCATCGCGACCTCCGGATAGCCCGGGGCCCCGATCTTGCGCACCAGGATGAGGTCCAGCGGGGCTTGCAGGCGCCGAGCGACCTCGATCGCCACAGGCACACCGCCCCGCGGGAGGGCGTAGACCACCGGGTCGTGCGCCTCAAGCTCGGTCAGTCGTTCGATCAGTGGTTCGGCCAGCAGTCGGCCGGCCTCGCTCCGATTCGTGAACATGAGGCTCCCACCCGGCGAATACCTTTTGCGGGTCCGCCTAGACCGATTCTGCCGCCGACTCTCGGCTTTGTCGAGGGCCGCCCGGGGCTCAGGCGCGGCGACCCGATTCGAGCTGACTTGCACACATGCCACTTCGGTGGTCCCGGGCACTGGACGCGTCCGAAGACCGAGGGCAGACTCGGGTCAACCAGAACACTCACGGCACCATCGAACGGAACCTGGATCAGCTGTGTATCGACGACTCACCACCCTGATTGCCGCGACCGGGCTCACGGCCGGGATCGCTCTCCTGCTGACGCTCGGCACCGTGATGCCGAGTGCGACCCGCGTCTCCGCCAGCGAGTGCCCGGGCGGAACCGTGATGATCGTCGATGTCGACGGGGAGGCACAGTGTGTGGCCCTGACCGAGGGTGAAACCACCCCCGGACCGACACCGACTCCGCCGCCCCCTCCCACCCCCACTCCGACCAAGTTCCCCTCGCCACCACCTGAGGAACCCGCCACCACTCCCCCGGCAGAGCCGGCCCCCTCGGCCGGGCCACAGTCCACGCCGGTTGTCGTTCCACCGTCGGCGACGGCGGCGGAACCGTCGGAAGCCCCACCTGACGAGAACGTGGATCCAGCCCCGACCTCTGCTCCCGCTCCAGGCGAGCGCGCAGGAACGACCAACGGGCCGGAGAACACCAGCACGCCGACTCCGGCGATGATGCCCACGGAGCCGCCCGCGAACGGCAACATCACCGGCGTGATCGTGCCCGGCAATGGGCCCCGGCTGCTCTGGGGCGTCGCCGTCGGGGCATCCGCATCGGGGTTGCTGGCCGCGCTCGTCGCCTTCTACCTGGTGTCGGTGCGACCGTTCTTCATCGCACGCAGACGGCCGGGAGCACTCGGCTGACTCGCACAGGTTTTTTTGGCGCCGACCGGGTCAGCCTGATGTCGATGACGAACGCCTACCGCGGCCGGGGCGCTGTGCGGTACGCCGGCCTGGCCCTGGCCCTGAGCCTGTCGGGCGAGATGATCGACGCGATCGCCAAGCAGCCATGGCGCATCGTCGCGCGCGACTTCCGCCGCGCCGTCGACGAGAGGCCGAGCTGGCCGCCGACGTGCGGCGGTCGGATCAGTGTGACCTGCTGGTCGACCTGACCGCCAAATTCGACCGGCTCCCCCGGTATTTCTCCGTGAACCCCGGCAGGGTCATCCTCGCCGATGCGTCACTGCTGGATGGCACCCCGGTGCAGGGGTCCGGCATGGGGAGGTGATGCCCGACTGTCTCCGTCACCCGGGAGAATCTGTGGGACCTGCGTGAGGTCGCTCGCCAGAGTCAGCGGCGTGCGGGGGCCCCGGCTCGCGCACCGCGCACGACGATCGACGCAGGGGCCCTCCTCAACGCACACTGAGCCTTCCACCCGTTCGACTGTGGAGCAGCCAGGAGCATGACCGTCCACCTCGACCTGCGGCTCACCCCCGAATCCGTTGCCCGGTCGGGTCAGGTCAGGTCAGGTCAGGTCAGGTCAGGTCAGGTGCGGTCAATACCAGTTGTTGGTCACGGAATGCGCCCAGGCTCCGCACGGGGTGCCGTACCCGGCCTTGATGTAGCCGAGACCCCAGGAGATCTGCGTCGTCGCGTTCGTGGCCCAGTCGGATCCCGCCGTGGCCATCTTGCTCCCGGGCAGGGCCTGAGGGATTCCGGTGGCGCCGCTGGGGTTGTTGGCCGTGTACGACCAGCCGGATTCCTTGTTCCAGAGCTGTACGAGGCAGGAGAACTCGGACTCACCCCAGCCGTACTTCGAGGCTGCCATCGCCCGGGCCGTCGCCTTCGCCTCGGCGGGCGTGTTGCCGCCGGCGACGGGCTGGGACTCAGCAGCTGGAGCAGAATCGCGCGCCGCATCCGCGGCCGCGGCCCGGGCGTCCGCCTGACCCTGAGCCTGAGCGGCAGCCTCGGCCTGGGCGCGAGCGGCCTCGGCGGCGGCCGCTGCTGCGGCCTCGGCGGCGGCTCGGTCTACCTCGGCCACAGCCGAACGGGCCGTGTCGGCCGCCTCCTGAGTCTGTTCGGTGAGCTCGATGACGGTGTCCGTTTCCAACGACTTGTAGTCCCCGAGCGCGGCAACGGATGACGCCAGTGGGGTCGGATCCACCTTGTTCGCCATGGCCGTGATCACCGTTCCGGCGTCACTGAGGGTGCTCTCCGCTCGGTCATGGGCGGTTTTTGTGGCTATGGCGGAGTAGACGCTGAGCTGCTCGTGATGCAAGCCGGTGCTTTCGGAGAGCTCCGTCGTCGCGGCGATGCCGGCAGAACTAACCGCGGATGCCTGTGACACCGCACCAATTCCCATGATCAGGCCGAGGAGACCGAGAGCTGCTCCGGTGCCGACAGCGACGGATCTGGTGCGCGAACGTTTACGTTTGGCGTTCATTTCTCGCCGGGCGGTCAGGGGTGAACGGGGTGAAGCAGAGCGCATGACTTCCAAATGCGATGCGGCCGGGCTACACGATTCTCGGCGCACCTTAATCGGTGGACTTGCGGCCAGATGTAGCCGCGTGAACCAAATTTCCAGCTTGCACTCATTTTCTGGACAGATGCTCCGTTGTAGCTGGCAAAGTCATCCGTACTTGGCCGCCACCGATGCCGGTGCACGTCGGTAGGCTCGAGTCAGGACAACTCGTTGTCCGCGTAACGGGGTGGTACAGGTGAACTTCGGCAGATTTGTTTTGAGGGAACTTTAGGTGTGGAGTTCGCAGCCCTAAGCTCTCAGCCTGCCGTCAGGCGCCGTCAGGCGCCGCTCGGCTTCGCGACGTCACGGCCTCGCTCAGGCTTTGGGTGTCTCGCCGTGGTCGTCGATACTTCGCTGACCCGGCGTGATGCGCTGCCAGACCGGTCGCGGCATGTCCAGGCTGGAGATTGTGACGGATGCCACGCTCGAAGCGAAATACGGGGTGCACCCGATGCAATAAGTTGCCCGACTTCGACGCCCACATGCGGGTGAGCACTCGCGGACAGCCGGTGCGTTGATCACGACTTTCTGTTGGCCGCCGTTGCTGATCAGGTCTCTGACGGCGAGCACGTCCGGTCGGGACCGGTCGGGCCGCCGCGGACGGGCCGGGCACAGCATCCGCTTCGAGGCTCTCCAAAAGGGCGACAGGGGGCAAGCTCGGTGGAGATCAGCAGCGATCAAGAACACTTGTTGGAGGGGTTCAACAGGGAGGGACATCCAGATCGATCCTCACGAGGACCTTGTCGCTCTCCACGATCGAGCGTTGTGTGCCGCTCATTGCCCGAGTTCGTATCCGATGAGCCAGTGCAGTCCATGACGGTCGATGACTTGGCCATCCGAAGCACCCCAATGCTTTGGGGCAAGGTAGTCAACGATCTGGCCGCCCATCGCGAGTTTGTCAAACCACTCGTGGAGAATTTCCGGTTCAGCGGCGCCCAGCAATGAGAGCTTGACGCCATCAAGCCGAACACTTTTTTCACCTGCGGCTGCATCGGATCCCATCAATACAACTACGCCCTCGAGCACTCCGTGAGCTATGTTGTGGGGCGGGCCGTCGCTGCGACCGAAATCCTCGTAGGTATGCAGGGTGAGCTCTCCACTGAAAACATCCGCATAGAAGCGGAGCGCTTCGCGCGCTGTACCGGGGAAAGTGACATAGATCTGCGGCGCCATCATATGCAAAGCATACAGATCGACCTACCACCGATCGCAAGAACGCTGTGAGGGTTCGTTGTCTGATCGAGCTGGTGATCGTCGATTCGCTGAAGTAGGACATCCCTTGGCCGCGGTCGCGCCCTGACATTGGTGCACGTCATCAAGATCGGCGACGGTGTACCGTCCCCTACGGTTACGGTATCGGCTATTCACTGGCAATGGTCGCGCCATGATGCGATGGTACTGTCAGCTCGCCCGAGCGACACAGCCGCAACGATGGTGTCAGTCAGAAAACGAGAGAGGCACACCTCTCAGGCCAAAATTCGTGCACAACACCCACTTCAAGATCAGCGGCGACCCGACATGATCCGTGGAGACTCGTTACGGCGCATGTACGTCGGCGGGCGCCCGAACCGGTGGGCGCGTTTGCTGAACCGAATCAGCGCGATGGTGTTCTCGCTCGGTATCGTTGGCCACGGCGCGGTAAGCCTCGAGACCGTCAATCCGAAGTCGCACACCCTGCTCACCCTGCCGCTCGTGGTGGCCCGCTACGAAGGTTGTGAGTACGTGGTTTCGATGCTGGGCCAGGGCTCGTGGTGGGTGCGCAATGTGCGGGCCGCGAGTGGGAGCGCCGTCATCCACGCGGGGCGCAGGCGACCGGTGCTACTCGAAGAGGTTCGCGCGGATGCCAGCGCACCGATTATCAAGTCATACCTGGCGCAAGCACCCGGCGCCCGACCGCTTATTCCGGTCGATCAGTCGGAGCCGGTCTCGGCATTCGAAAACATAGCAGCTGACTTCCCGGTGTTCATGATCCGGGATGTCCACTAAGGCGCAACGGGCACCACTGGTGGTCGCGCACTAACCCGCTGAACCGTGGCTCACTGTTTGCGTAAGCGTTCCTTGACACCGTGTTCGACGAGAACGGGAACAAAGTCACGTATCGGGCGGCCGGAGAAGTTCTGATGCTCCTCGCGGACAGCTCTTTCAACGCTCGACCGTGGCACATTTGGGAATCGTTTCGTGAGTCGATCCACCACTTTTTCCACGGCCTGCAATTCATCGTTGAGGTTCACAACTTCCAGTGTCCCACCGTCGGGAGCTGCCTATCAAGGCGTTGCTGTCAGCGAAAGTTGCGCACTCTGCCCATCGCTTTCGTCAGCGACCAGCACGGAACGGAAATTACGCATCTCCCGGTCGAGGGTGCACGATGAAGTCATGGGATCTTCACAAGATGAACCTTGAGTGCGTGCCTTGCGTCCATCGCGATCGAGCCGGGACGAGCGGATATCGGGCCGAGACTTGGCGGGGTCCGACGGTTGCCTCTGCCGCCCCGGCCTTCGTTGGCAGCGTGGTTGGGCGCTCAGTTGACGGGATAGACGACAGCCTGATCTCGCCAACCCGATCACCGCGGCCTTCCTCGTTTTTCGTCTCCTGACGTGCCCGCCGATTCTGATCACACTCTTCATGCAAGATCATCGCCGTGCTCGCACTCCTCGGCATCATCCCAGCAATGGTCAACATCTCGGGTACTCGGCGTCGTTCGATTTATTCCCGGGCGGGAGCTATGACGAGACGGACCTGAAGACGTCGATGCGCCACAAGCCGGTCGCGCGGGTCACCCTGGCGATGCACGCATCCGTGGCCACCGAGGACTATTCATCCCTGTTCCGGTCCGACACGAATCGCGCTCCCTACACCCAGGCACCCCTCACCACGTCGCAGACGAACGCTCTGACAGCCCTCGCCGACAGCTCCGCGTGGGTCCTGGCCGCATCTATGCTCAAGCGGTTGTCGATACCCTCGTGCCGATGCCACTCTCGTGGGTGCTCCTTGCGACCCTCGATGCGCACCGCCTCATCGAGCAGGGGGTCTTCGAGCCATTCCCAGACCCTCAGCAGTCAATGATCCTCGACGGTTCCCGATCCCTGTCACCGCTGCGGAACGGGGTGAGAGGTTGCGATCGGCTCCCTGGCTGTCCCCGTGGCCTCGACCCCGGATGACAGCACGGGTCCGCCGCATACCGCGGTACGCGGCGGACCCCCGACTTGCCGGTGCTGTCCCGCAGATGGTTCTACTGTACGTCCGTCGGTTCCGGTTGCCCCGGTACTTCATCCGAAACGCGAGTGCCGTCCGGGTTGAGACGGATCGCTCGTGGTCGCGCCGCGCGCATCCGGTCTTCGTCCCATTCGGCGCCGGACGGGTCCGCGGTCAGATTCTCGTGCGCGACGGCTGCGGGGCCGGGTTCGTCATTCGGGTCAGGTTCAGGCGGCGGCGGCATAGGCGCTCTCGATGACCGATCCCCAGTACGGCCCGAACATGGTGTTCGCGACGTTGTTGTAGCCGAAACTGTTGACCGAGTTCTGATAGCCGGCCGAACCACTGCCGATGAACCGCGGGCCGCCGGATGATCCACCGGTCATGCCGCAGGGGATGCCCTGCGATTCGGACTGGGCGTATGGGTCGTCCGTGGCGGTGCCGGAGCAGGACTGCAGGGTGTTGCCGGTGAACGGTGCCGCCGCCGGGTAGCCGAAGGCCGAGTAGGTGAACCCTCTGCCGTCATTGACGGCCACGCCCGATGCGCCGCGACAAAATCGACACCAGGCAGGTGGGCACCGGCACCGTCCACAACGACGCATCCGATACGCTCTGGCTCGACGGGGAGACGAACCGCCCTGCGTGAGTCACGATTTCCTGACCGTGCAGATTTCTCTGAACCGTCGCCGTACGGGGCGCCGTCAGCCGCCGCCGACGTGGATTCCGGGTCGGCGTGCCGGATCAGCTTCGCTCTGGCGAAGGATTTCGCGCACGACGGGTGCGGTATCTCCTTGGCCGAGGAGGAGGTAGCGCAAGAGGTGCCCAAGGGGGTTGCCTTCTGACCATTCAAAGTAAGCGTGAGGTCGCACTCCGGATGCGTCCTGCAATGCCAAGAGGATAGCGGCGATGGCGTTCGGAGCTGCGGGGCTCTGGGCTCGAAGCACCCGAAGCCCGTTGACTTCTTCACCGCGAACATGGAGCGTCTCGCTGAAACTAGACGGATCCACCACCTCGATCTCCAGGAACAGTACGTCGGCACGACCCGGCACGGGATTCATCCCCCGCTGCTCCGTCTCTTTTCCGGCGTAGTCGGTTTGTTTGCCCGGTTTGGGCTTTGTCGCAATCAGGTTCAAGGCACCGTCGAATACGAGCGAGTCGGTGATGAAGCGCCGCGCTTGTTCGTCGAGTTCGACCGCTTCGACCCGCAGTTCGGTGGTGCGTGACACCCGGGAGACGAGTGACACGACGATGATCCCCAAAATGAAGAATGCCGAAATGGCTATGCCGTCGGGCTTCTCCAGGATGTTCGCGCCGAGGGCATAGAGGAGGATCAGGGTCAGGATGGTGAAGGCGACACTGGCCCGGCGCTGGTGGCGTCGGATCGCCGAGATCGTGACGGCGATGGCGCCGGACACCATCATGGCCAGGATGCCGGTGGCGTAGGCGCCGGCCTGCGCGTTGACGTCGGCGTTGAAGCCAATCGTGATCACGATGCTGATGCCGGTGTAGACGAGGACCACGGGGCGTACGGCGCGGCTCCACTCGGGGGCCATGCCGTAGGACGGTAGGTAGCGCGGGACGATGTTGATCAGGCCGGCCATGGCGGACGCCCCCGCGAACCACAGGATGAGGATGCTGCTGACGTCGTAGACGGTGCCGAAGGTGTTCCCGACCAGTTCATGGGCCAGGTACGCCAGTGCACGGCCGCTGGCTTCGCCGCCGTCTTCGAAAGCTTCCTCGGGGATGAGGAGGGTGGTGACGAAGGTGCTCGAGAGGAGGTAGGCGCTCATGATCAGGGCCGCCGCGGTCAGGAGCTTGCGGGTGTTGCGGATGCGTGAAGCCAGGCGCTCCTCGGTGGTTTTCCCTGCCGAGGCAACCAGGGGCATCATGCTCACCCCGGTCTCGAATCCGGACAGACCCAACACGAGCAGCGGGAAAGCGATGATGGCGGGACCGAGAAGATCACCGAACCCCCCGCCGCGAGCGGTGAGGGCCTCGGCCCATCCGGCGAGAGCGGCTGGATCCGTGAACACGTTGTAAAGGCCCACGCCGATCACGACGGCATTCAGGGCGAGGTACACCGCCACCAGCGGGATGGCGACCGCGACGGCTTCGCTGAACCCGAGGAGGAAGACCCCGCCCAGGGTCAGGAGCAGGACGATCGTGATCGTCACGGCGTGCCCCTCGAGGAAGCTGGGAGCGTAAGGGTTCTCGAGAAGGTGGACCGTGGCATCCGCCGATGACAGGGTGATCGTGATGATCCAGGACGTTGCGACGAAGCCCAGGAGTACCAGGACGAAGAACTTGCCCTTCCAGAATGGGAGGAGCCGCTCGAGCATCGCCACCGAACCCTGGCCGTGCGGGCTCTCCTTCGCCACCCGCCGGTACATCGGCAGCATCCCCAGCAGGGTCAGTGCAACGATCAACAGGGTCGCCAACGGCGCCAGTGCTCCGGCAGCGAGCACGGCGATGCTCGGCAGGTACGACAACGTCGAAAAGTAGTCGACGCCCGTCAGACACATGACCATCCACCAGGGACGCTTCGTCGCGGTATCTGCGGGGCTCTCTGGCCCGACGGGCTGCACACGGTTCCGAAGCAGCCACCGAGCAAGGCCGCCCGCTGGCGCTCTCGAACGGACGGGGCGCCCAACGCTCGCCGGGATGACCGGAACGTCCAATGAATCCACTGTGATCTTCCATCCCGCCCGCGCCGGTCACAAGACCGTGAGAGCAGATCTATCGAATGCGAACAACACCTCTATTGTGAGCCACACACGAGCGAGCGCCGCACGCTCAGGGCAAAGATCTGAGCTCGAAGTGCTGTCGGCCTCGAGCGCGGTTCACAGCCATTTTTTTTCTTGAAGACCACGTACAGGGCGACGCCAAGGAAGACCATCTCTCCGAGTGCGATCGGGTATCCGAAGGTCCAGTGCAGTTCGGGCATGAAGTCGAAGTTCATGCCGTAGACCGTGCCGACGAAGGCTGGGGCGAAGAGGATGGCCGCCCAGGAGGAAATCTTCTTGACCTGTTCGTTCTGAGCGAGGCTCGTCTCAGACATGTGGCGCATTTCGTCATTCTGCCGTCGATTCACCAGGGTGGAGTGCACGGTTAGTGCGTTTTGTAGGATGGCGCGGAATGAGTACGCTCGATCGACGACGCGGATGGCGTGGTCCAAGACGTCGCGGAAGGAACGTTGGAGCTCCAGTTCGACGCCGTATTTTTCCGAGCCGCGGAGGAGCGCTTGGAGCATCCCGATAAGGAGGGGGTGCACCGCGCGCTGGAACTCGATGACTTCCCGGGAGAGGTCATAGATGCGTCGGGAGACGCTGGGGTCGCCGTCAAAGAGTTGGTTTTCGATTTCGTCGATATCGTTCTCGAGTCCGGCGATGACGGGTGCATACTAATCGACTACCTCGTTGAGGATGGAGTACAGCACGGCTTGTGGACCCTTCGCAAGAAGCGGGAGATTCGCCTCGAGGCGATGTCTGATCCGGCTGAGGGCCGTCGCTTCCGCGTGGCGAACGGTGACAACAAAGTCCTCGCCGATGAAGAGGTGAAGCTCACCGAATTCCACCTCTTCCTTCTCGTCGATGTATCGTGCGGGGCGCAAGACGAGGAACAACGTGGATCCGTACCGCTCGAGCTTGGCTCGTTGATGGCCGGCGGGCGGAGATCGAATTCGCTGGCAACCGACCGTATCTCGGTGGCGTCCGGTCTGTAGAGTCCGATCCACGCCATGCCAGCGCCCTCGCGGAGGGCTTGGTACGTTTCCTCAAGGCTGCGGGGGCTCTCGGCGCGGTGTCCGGCTACGTAGATGCCGTTGTCAATCAATGCCATGGTCGTGACCCACCGTTCAGTCGTGCGAGAAAGTGTGTGAGCAGAGCCCAAAGACGGCGTGCCATCAGGGCGTCGATCAGGATGGGGCGGGAGAGCACCGCACGTGAGTGCGGGTCAGGATCCGAGATCCAGTCGTTGCGTTTGAAGAGGAAAAACAACTGCGTGGAGAAGCCCACGATCAACGCTACCGAACTGAAGAAGCCTCCAATCTCGCTGAACCCGGGGTAGGGCACGTTTTGGCCGTAGAAGCCGGTGACGGCCGTCGGTACGGCGATGATGGCGGCATAACCGGTCACCTTCTTGGTGATCACGTTGAGCCGGTTTCCCTGGAGGGCCAGATTCGCTTCGAGGATGCTCGTGGCGAGGTCGCGCAGGCTCTCCGTCCATTTCATAGCGCACAGTACATGGTCGTAGACATCCTGAAAGTAAGGACCCATCTCGTCGGCCACAAGGTGAAGGTCGCGGCGGCGTGTTCACCACTTCGCGCATCGGCAGGATCACCCGCCGAAGCGTTACCAGGCTCTTCCGGAGCGCGAAAGAACTCCGTTGCAGGGCTTCCTGGTCGGCCGAGGGCACGAACAGCTGGTTCTTGAGCTCTTCGATCTCCTCGTCGAGGGCCTCTACCGCCTCGAAGTACCCGTCGACGAGTTAGTCGAACAGTCCGTGCAACAGGAAGGCGACACCATGCTTCGCCAAGTCCGGGAAAGAGTCCCATCTGGCAACCACAGCGTCCAAATCGATGCTCTCCTCCTTGTGCACGGTAACCAGTGCACGGGCCGTGATGAAGGCGGCAATCTCGTCGGTGGTAACCGCTTTCGAGGCCGGATCGAAGCCGACAGCGTAACCAGACAAGAACGAGTGATCGGGATAGTGATCGAGCTTCGGCCGCTGACGCAGTTTCGTGGCGTCTTCGACGGCCAACTCGTGCAAACCCAGCTCCTCGGTGAGTAGTGCGAGGTCGGCACCATCCGGGGTACAGAGGTCCACCCAAACCACGGAGTTGGGCAACTCAAAATGTTCGGACACATCGGCCAGCGCAAAGTTCTCGTCGATGAGGACATCATCACGGTAACAGCGGGTACGAGGAATGGGCACGGCCCAGTCAACCATGTACACCCGTGATCTTCTGGAACCCCGTTTCGCGATTCACGAAGGCGCATTGGGCGACAATCCTTCTCCAAGCGGCATGGTCTTCGCACTGTTACGCCTCTGGCATGCGCAAGGACAGAGTCCCTGGTGGCCAGACAGATCCCCACCAACCCCCGGCTGGATCATAGGACGCGAGTCCCGTTATAGGCGGCCCGGGCTTGGCTAATTCGACGCGCGGACGGACTAGTGTGCGGTCCAGCAGCCCAGGATGGCAGTAGCTACTTGGTAGGAAAACGCGGTGCGGGTGACGCCATGCGGCCCGATCTTATCCGTCAACTTTCTGGCGTCAACTTGTAACGTCATGTTGTCTTTAAGGAAGACGACCACGCCGCCTTTGGTTTCGTAAGCAGGCAATCCGAGATTCGCGAGTCCTTCAATGGGTTGGACTGGGGCAAGGTTTCCTTGCATTGTGTCGAAGTAGCTGCGGGCAGACGCTGCGTCCGAGGATTCCTGCACCGAGATCACGAATTCTCCACCAGTCAGATGGTATGTGCAGGTGTATTGTCGATTGATCCAGCTGTCGACGGAGTGTGGTGAAGCGGCGAGAGCCAGCGCACGTGTGATGTTGTCGCGTGTTTCGGTGCCACAAATCATCTGTGATGCTGCGGACGGTCCTGCGTCCGCGCTGCCTGCCGAGCTCGACTGCGGAATCGGGGAGGGCGACGTGCCTGGCATGGACATTCCGGGGGCCATTGTGTCCACGGCGCCAGAGGAGGTAGTGGCGCATCCAACCAGCAAAGCCGTGGAAGCCACCGCAATCGCGAGCAGCCAGTCGGGCCTGTTGATACGCGTCTTAGCCCTGCTACGCCGCATGGCTGGACACCAAGCTGGCGTAGACAACAACATTATCTGGGTACGTACGAGTGGTTTCGTCGAACTCTCCACCACAGGTGATCAGCCGTAATCCCGCATGATCGATGTTGCCGTAGACGGCGAACTGCGGAAAGTCATCTTTCGGGTATTTCTCCACTCCGTCGACCACGAATACCGCCACTGTCGCATCGGCTCGGGTAACCAAAATCTCGTCGCCGGGACGCATCTCGCCAAGTCGGTAAAACACCGCGCGCCCCTGCACCCTGGAGTCGACGTGACCCAGGATGACGGAAGGTCCGATCGCGCCAGGGGTGGGCGAACCGGTGTACCAGCCGGCCGGCGTGGCCTCGTCCAACGACGGCGTCTGCACCGTGCCATCAGGATTCTGTCCCAATTGCATCAGGACAGAGTCCACTTCAATCGCGGGGACGTTGATCTGAGTGGGCTCGGAGTCGGTCAAGGTCGGGCCGACAACCTGGTCAACCCGCGGAGTCGGCGGAACTGAGATGGGCTCCGGTGAGGGTGTAACGGAGACGGGCTCCTGCGATGGGGCTGACACGGCAGCCGAGGCAGGCGGCCGTGGAGGAGGAGGGTTGCCCCACAGGGCGAAACCGATCGCCGTACAGCCGACGGTGAAGAGCAGAACCGCCGCCGCGGTAGCCAGTCGGCTACCGCGACGACGATTTTCAGCCGGGATAATCACCGGGGATCAAACCGATCTCAGCCTCGTGCGGCAAGACGCCGACGAATCATCACCGCGCCACCTGCCGCGGTCAGGAACCCGGCACCGAGGGCGAGAAGGCCCATGTCAGCACCGCTTGAAGTGCTGCCACCGCCGGTTTCCACGCCACCGTCAGGCATGTTCGCTTGCGACGCGCTCAGGGCGCCACACAGAGCCGGCGACGTTGCTGCCAGGGGCAGACTCGGAACCAAGTCACTCTTTGCGTCCTGTGCTGCTTTCGTCAACGTGGCCGGGTCTAGCCCGTGGACCACCACAACCGCCGTGCCTGCCTCCAGCGAGGCCGCGGTGGCGGAATCCAGAGTGAAGGTTCGGTTGTAGTCGTAGTTTGCACCCATCCCGGCAAGCGTTAGATCAGTTCCGGCCGCCGGACTCGTGTCGCCACTCGTGGACAACGTTGTGCCAATCTCTCCGTAGGACGGCTGACCTTCGGTCGTGCTGATCACACCATCTCCATCGGTGTCAGCTGCCGTGGTGGGACATTCCCCCTTCGCACCGATGTGGATGTGCTGGACGTGCGGGTACGGCTTACCGTCGAAGGTCTCGGCCAGACCCTTGACGGTCTGGGTGACTGTGGCCTGGTCACCGGAAACCTCAACGGAGATGGTGCCGCTGCCATTACTACCGTTAATCGCATCGAGCGTCCCCTGGTAGGACGCGTCACCAGTGGCCGCAAAGGCTGGACCACTCGTCAATACGGCGACACCAATAGCAAACGCGGGCACAAAAAACACTGCTGTTTTCTTATTCATCAAAGTCCCTTACTAGGAGGTAGTTTCGAAAACATATCGGAGCGAAAACATAAACGAGTATTCTTCAATTGAGTTTGTGCGTACAGGCCCTATATGTCAAGAGTGGCCCTGGCCTTGGTGGCCGACAACTCACAAGACACACTGTTTACTGTGGAAAGATCACGTCGGGAGTTCACTCTTGAGTAAGCAGACGAGGCCGTGAAGCTGATCATCACCACCGGCAAAGCGGTCGCGACCGTCACCCGAGAGAGCGGAGTCAACGAGGCAACCCTGGGCCGCGGTGACCGCGTTCAAGGCGCGCAACGAAACCCGACGGGCCGAAGTGATGGAGTCTGAAGGGGCCGAGCTGCAGCGGCTACGGCAAGAAAACGCGGATCTGAAGATGGACAGGGCGTGCTTGAAAAAAGCGTCGACCTTCTTCCACCAGGAAGCATCGGATACGAAGGCCAGGCGAATGAATCGATTGGCGTAATAGAGATCAATTTCACCATCACCCGCATGGTCCGCCTCGTCGACATCGGCCGTCCGCCATCGCCGGCGTCGATTGGGGGTGGAAATCATTTCCCGAAGAACTGTCGCCACGACCAGGAAACGCCTAAGGATGGCGAGATCTGTCCGAAGAAATAGAAGACCTCCACCACCGCCACCACCCCTGGCCGAGACTTCCGTCGCGACACCGCCGCCGGGGCCACTCCTCGATCGGGCCTGTCACACCAGTTGACTTCGAGTTGCCAGAGCTACTCGGGCGTTCAAAGGTCGACCCGGGCGCCCGCTGGCAGAGCGTCATGAAGCCAGTCTGCAAGCGCCACTTACGTCGCTGCATCACAACATCGCTCGCGGAGCGGATGCCCTACTTAGCTCATACCCTTCGTCATCGGTGAGGCACACCTGCTCGCCAACACCCACCTCAAAATGCTCCGCATGCTCACAAACGTCGACATGGACACCGGATCGCACATCGCGATACGCCTTATCGGGCAGCACACACTTCGGCGTCGGTGAGCTCAAACTCGCGGTGCTCCCAGCGCCAGACCGAAACATCTCCACCCGGGACAATGATCGGAATGAACACAGCCGATACGACCGATTACTTCCGCAGCACCCCGAAGCTGCCGGCCAGTCCAACCCACACTTCGCCAACGACACCATCCACGCCGTCACGCCATCTACCTCGCACCGGAAACCTCCGACAGGGCTTTAACAAACCCGGTCGACGTCACCGACGGTGACCCCGCCACCGTCAAATAACGCGACGGGCGATACCAACGAGCGGGCGTAGGTCTTTGGAAATGTCACTGAGTCGTGGTGGCAGACGGTCGGTTTTTCACAAAAAGGATCGTAAAAATTAGAGCGGCCAGAGCGGTACCGGCGAGGAGAATTAGTCCGATCGCGTAGCTGTTTTCCGCAGCGTTGTAGGTGGCCCCCATCACCAGTGGCGGGAAGTATCCGCCTAACCCTCCGGCAGCGCTGACGATGCCGCTCACCGCCCCCACTCTGGCGGGCGGTGCGCTCCTCCCGATCCAGGCGAACACTCCCCCAGCACCGAGACCGAGTGCAGACGCCATCGCAACAAAGGTGAGGCCGGCGGGGATCTCGCCATCGGGACGGAGGTTCACCACCCAAGCGAGAACGGCCACCGCCGCCAGCGACCCGATTACCACTGGCTTCGGACCGATGCGGTCGGCAAGAATTCCGCCGATGGGGCGGAGAATAACGGCGGCAACCGCAAACCCAGCCGTTCGTGTTCCCGCGGCAGTGAGGTCGAAATCGTATATCTGGCGGAGGTACGTGGGCAGGTAGGTGGAAAAGGCAACGAATCCGCCGAAGACCAGCGCATAGAGAAAACTCATCTGCCACGTCACGCTGAGCCGCGCCGCCGCGGTGAGCTTGGGAAGGAATGGATCAGTGCTGGCCGTGAATCCGGGGGCCTCTGCCATAAGTGTCCATACGCATATTGCGGTGACGAGGAGGAGCGTCGCGATGATGAGGTGAGTTGGAACGTATCCGAGCCATTCCACCAAACGTGGAGTGAAGAATGCAGACACTGCGGTGCCGCCCATCCCTGCCCCGAAGACGCCGGTTGCAAAGCCTCGGCGGAATGGTTGGTACCACTGGCTCACGAATGGAATTCCCACGGCGAACACGGTTCCGGCTACGCCGAGCAGCAGCGCTGCCACGACCAGGAAGGCAAATGCGTTGAGGGTTCCGGCAAGCGCGACGAGCAAGAGGGCGGGGACGGATGCAAGCAGTACCAGTGTGAACAGGAGGCGTCCGCCGAATCGGTCGGTGAGCACGCCCACTGGAATGCGGCCGATCGATCCGACGAGTATGGGCATCGCCACGAGTACAGACGTCTGGGCCGACGAGAGATTCATCGACTCGGTATAGCGGATGCCGAGCGGCGAGACACTCGTCCACGCCCAGAAGCACACGACGGAGGTGAGAGTCGCGAGGGTGAGGTTCACACCCTTGCTGTGGTGTGCCTTCTGCCGTGCAGTCATTTTCGAGCCCATCGGTGTGCCCATCACCCGCAACTCCGATCAGCGTTTGTCCCGGGTGCGATCCTGGGTTCCGATGGGCGCCCACCCGCGGCGCACCGGCCGAATCTGCCCGGGCTCTTGATCTCTGGACCGGTAGACGATGTAGGGCCGGAACAGGTAGTGCAGAGGTGCGGTGAAGGCGTGCACCAGCCGNAGTGCAGAGGTGCGGTGAAGGCGTGCACCAGCCGGGTGAAGGGCCACACGACGAACAAAATCATGCCCACGAGGGTGTGAATGTGGAAGGAGAACGGAGCTGCGGCCATGGCCGCGATATCTGGTTGCAGAATGAAAAGCGAACGAAACCAGGGCGACACGGTTTCACGGTAGTTGTGGCCATGCTCGCCGCTGAAAACGCTAGCGAGGGTGGTCCAGAGCCCCAGGACGATCGCGGCGGTCAACACGATGTACATCATCTTGTCGTTGGTGGTCGTGGCCATGAAGACCGGCCCGGTTTTGCGGCGCCGATAGATCAGGATCACAATGCCACCGAGAGTGCAGACCCCCGCAACGCCGCCGACCAGCAGAGCGTTGAGGTGATAGAAGTCCTGGCTCATCCCAAAAAAGAGTGTCCAGGACATCGGGATCACCAGGCCGAAGAAATGCCCGGCGATGACGGCGAGGAACCCGAAATGAAATATTGGCGATCCAATGCGCAGGAGCCGGGATTCGTAGAGCTGGGACGAGCGGGTGGTCCAACCGAATTGGTCGTAACGGTAGCGCCAGATAGTTCCACTGATCAGGATCGCCACCATCACATAGGGGAGAATTCCCCAGAGCAGCACGTCCCACATCACGAGCTCGCGTTCAAAGGAAGCAGGCGCGGGTCGTACGGTTCAAGTCCGACACTTTCGGCGGGGGGGCCGACGCCGGCCATGGCTTGCACGGCCTGCCGGTCGGCGGGCGAGGGGCCTGGAAGTGTGGCGCAAATGCCGTCCATCACGGTGGCGTACGGCGACCCGTGCTCCGTGAGTGAAAGCCGGAGCATTTCGACGCTGGGCCGGTACTGGATGAGCAGGTCCCGGCCTGCTACTGGGCTGGCCACAGCCGCGAACTCGAGCACCAGCGGCAAGAAGTCGGGCAATTCACCGTGCGTATTGGTCAGATAGTCGCTCCCCCGGTACACCTGCTTGAACGCAGCCAGCACGTCACCCCTGCGCCGGGTGTCGCCATCCGTCCAATAGGACAGGTAGAGCGGATGATGCTTACTGAGGTCGAACGTCTCAACGTAGGAGCGCTGCAGGGTGCCGATCGCGGTGTTCTCAAGGTACGCGATGACCGCGGTGAGATCAGGTGCTGCCGGGCCCTGTTCGGCCAGTGCGGACCGCATCAACTCGCACCTTCCCACGAGTTGAGCGTCCGGATACGACAGGCACCACGAGGCTGCCTGGTAGAAGACCCGCTGCGCCAGGCTATGAGCTGCAGCCCGGTCGCGCCTCATAGCGCACCGCCATCCGTCGGTGGGCGCAAATCAGCCGGTGACGGCGGTGCAGCGCGCGGCTGGTCGCGTTTCTCGGAGAAAGAACCCACGGGGCTTCCGTTGCCGTCCCAGTTGAGGAGGTTTACGCGGCCCCGGAGCGACTGCTCGCCGGCGGGAGTGTCGGAAGTCTGCCGATCTTTGAGCGCGTAGAAGTTCTCCACAGCGACGGGCGTCGGTCGACCACTCGCCTCCCCGAACGGTGAGTCTTCGTACATGCCCGGCCCGCCCTCGAAATCGACCGAGCAGCCCATCTCCTCCAGGTCATGCGCTTGCTCGACGTGCGCCTTGGGGATAACGTAGCGCTCGTCGTACTTTGCGATCGCCATCAGCCTGTACATTTCATACATGTTGCCTGGCGTCATCCCCACAGCCGCGGGGATCGACGGGTCAGGTTCTTGTCCCATCGTGATGCCGCGCATGTAGGCGCGCATCGCCGCGAGTTTGCGTAACACCTCGGTGATCTTGTCGGTGTCGCCAGCGGTAAAAAGTTCGGCGAGGTACTCGACGGGAATGCGCAGCGCGTCGATGGCGCCAAAGAGGTTGCCGTTGTCTTCGGCATCGTGGCCCTGTTCGCTCAGGAGATCGACAATGGGAGACAGCGGGGGCACGTACCAAACCATGGGCATCGTGCGATACTCCGGGTGCAGCGGTAACGCCACCTTGTACACCTTCGCGAGAGCGTACACGGGCGATTTCCGTGCGGCGTCCAGCCAATCGCTGGGAATGCCTTGGTCGAGGGCGGCAGCGGCCACTTCGGGGTCGTTCGGGTCGAGGAGCACGTCCATCTGCGATTCGTACAGGTCGGTGACATCCGTCACCGCTGCGGCGTCGGTGACGCGGTCGGCGTCATAGAGGAACAAGCCGAGATAGCGGAGGCGCCCGACACACGTTTCGGAGCAGACCGTGGGGAGGCCAATTTCCACCCGCGGATAACAGAAGGTGCACTTCTCGGCCTTGCCGGTTTTGTGGTTGAAGTAGATCTTCTTGTACGGGCAGCCGGTGATGCACTGGCGCCAGCCGCGGCACTTGTCCTGATCGACGAGCACAATGCCGTCTTCCACGCGCTTGTAGATGGCACCGGACGGACACGATGCCATGCAGGAAGGGTTGAGGCAGTGCTCACAGATCCGCGGAAGGTAGAACATAAAAGTTTGTTCAAAGGCGAACTTTATCTTGTCCTCCGACTCCCTCCGCACCTTCTCCACGATGGGGTCAAGGTGACCCATCTCCGGGGCGCCGCCGAGGTCGTCGTCCCAGTTCGCCGACCAACTGATTTTGGTGTCCTCGCCCGTGATCAAGGATTTCGGGCGGGCCACTGGGAAGTCGTCTCCCAGCGGTGCGTCGATCAGTGTTTTATAGTCATAGGTCCAGGGCTCGTAATAATCCTTCAACTCGGGCTGCACGGGGCTTGCGAAGATTCCGAAAAGCTTCTTCAGGCGTCCGCCCCCCTTCAGCACAAGTCGGCCCTTCTTGTTTAGCTGCCAACCGCCCTTCCACTGTTCCTGGTCCTCGTAGCGACGCGGGTACCCCTGCCCCGGCCGGGTTTCCACGTTGTTGAACCAGACATATTCGGTTCCGGCGCGATTCGTCCACGCCTGTTTGCAGGTCACCGAGCAGGTGTGGCACCCGATGCATTTGTCGAGGTTCATCACCATGCCCATTTGAGCCATCACGCGCATCAGTACCGCACCTCCTGGGAACGCTTTCGGATTGTGGTGACCATGTCACGCTGGTTGCCGGTAGGGCCCAGATAGTTGAAGGCGTAGGACAGCTGCGCATACCCGCCAATGAGGTGGGTGGGTTTGACGAGCAGGCGGGTGGGCGAGTTGTGAATTCCGCCCCGGCGGCCCGTCGCCTCCGACTTGGGTACATCGATTGTGCGCTCTTGCGCGTGGTAAACGTAAACGACTCCCGCGGGCATCCGATGGCTGACCACGGCGCGGCACACGTACACGCCGTTGAAGTTGACACACTCGATCCAGTCATTGTCAGAGACCGAGATGGCCGCCGCATCCGTGGGGCTAATCCAAGCCGTCGGTCCTCCCCTCGATAGAGACAGCATAAAAAGGTTGTCCTGATATTCTGAGTGGATCGACCACTTCGAGTGCGGAGTCAGATAGCGCACTGTGATCTCGGTGGTTCCGTTCGGGCCAAACCGAGGTTCGCCAAACAGGCGCTGCATATCCAGCGGTGGTCGGTAAATCGGGAGGGCCTCCCCGAGGTCGCGCATCCAGTCGTGGTCGAGGAAGAAGTGCATCCGGCCGGTGAGGGTGTGCCAGGGTTTCAGCCGCTCGACGTTGATCGTGAACGGGGAATACCGACGCCCACCAGTCTCCGACCCGGACCACTCAGGCGAAGTGATGACAGGGACGGGCCCCGCTTGCGTCTGCGCAAAGGTCACCCGCTTCTCCTCGGATCCCTCGGCAAGGTCGACGAGCTTCATGCCGGTCTGCTCTTCCAGTTCGCAAAACCCCTGCACGGCCAGTTCGCCATTGGTGGTGCCGGAAAAGCTCAGGATGGCCTGGGCGAACTTTGCATCGGTATCGATGGCCGGGCGGCCATTCCCCGCGCCACCGAGCATCACCCCGTTGCTTCGGGCGAGCCGCTCGATCTCGTGCCCCATCCGATAGGTGATGTTCTTCACGGTGAAACCGCGTTCCTCCGCGAGGGGTCCAACCGTGGCTAGCTTCTCCGCGATAGCGGTGTAGTCCCGTTCGACGATCGAGAAGACAGGCATATTCTGACCAGGGACCGCCGGTATATCGGTGTTCCGCCAGTCGCGCACCACCCCACCCGGCTGCGCTATCTCCCCCGGCGTATCGTGTTGCAGCGGCACACTGACCAGGTCCCGTCGGGTGCCGAGGTGCGTCACCGCCTGCCGGGAAAACTCCTCGGCGAGCAGTCGAAACGTGTCAAAGTCGGTTTTCGCCTCCCACGGTGGGTCGATTGCGGGGCTGAAGGCGTGCACGAAGGGGTGCATGTCGGTAGAGGAAAGGTCGTGTTTTTCGTACCAAGTTGCAGCCGGAAAGACGATGTCCGACAACAGTGTGGTTGACGTCATCCGGAAATCAGCTGAGACGAGCAGGTCCAGTTTTCCTTCCGGAGCCTCGTCATGCCATTTCACATCGCGCGGTCGGGTAGCGTTCACGTGGTCGGCGCCCATCACGTTGTTGTGAGTGCCGAGAAGGTTGCGCAAAAAGTACTCATTGCCCTTGGCAGATGAGCCGAAAAGGTTGGAGCGCCAGAGCACCAGGGTGCGCGGCCAATTTTCGGGAGCGTCGACATCGTCGATGGCGGGGGTCAGCCGCCTGCTTTTAAGGGCATCGGCGATCCAGGTGGGGGCGTCGGGCGCCTCCCCCGCATCCACCGCCGCTTGCGCCTCATCGGCGAGGTCTAGCGGGTTGCGGTCGAACTGAGGGTAGAACGGCATCCAACCGAGCCTGTTCGACTGCGCGATCGTGTCCGCGGTGTGCATACCGTCGAAGTGCCCATCAGCGAGAGGGGACTTGAGCGAGTCGGCCGAGTACCCATCTGAGCGCCATTGATCGGTGTGCATGTACCAATACCCGGTACCGATCATGGTGCGCGGCGGTCGACTCCAGTCCAGAGCGTTAGCGAGAGAAATCCATCCCGTGATCGGACGGGTTTTCTCTTGGCCGACGTAATGCGCCCAGCCGCCGCCGTTTCGCCCCATGCATCCGGTGAGCATCACGAGCGAGAGCACCGCACGGTAGGTGGCGTCACCGTGGAACCACTGGCAGATACCGGCCCCCATAATGATCATGGACCGCCCCTTCGATTCCTCAGCGTTGCGGGCAAATTCTCGCGCCACCCGGATGCACGCGGCGGCCGGCACGCTCGTGATCTCCTCCTGCCACGCCGGCGTGTACGGCGTCGACGCGTCGTCGTAGTCGGTCGCCCAGTCGCCCGGCAGTCCTGGACGCCCAACCCCGTATTGAGCGAGCATCAGGTCGAACACCGTGGTTACCAGGTGCCCGGTCACTCGCCGGACGGGAACGCCGCGAGTCACGATCGACCCCTCCCCGGAGGGTGCCTCGAAGCAGGGCATCCGGATCTCAGCGGTTTCCGAGGGCTGGCCTGAGACGGACTCTTCGAGAAGGCTCAACGCCGGGTCGACACCCTCGAGGTCGAGGTTCCACTTGCCCTTACCCGCTTCACCGTACCGGTAGCCGATGGAACCATTGGGCACCACGGGAGCGCCAGTGGCTGAGTCAAGCAAGACCGTTTTGAACGCAGCATCCGGAATATGCGCCTTGTCGGGCAAGTCAGCCGCCATCAAAAATTTCGTGGGCACCAGCCCACCGCCGGCGTGCTCCTCGAGCCGGACAAGGAAGGGCAGATCTGTGTAGCGGCGCACATAGCCGCTGAAATAGGGCACCTGCCGGTCGACGAAGAATTCCTTGAGCATCACGTGCCCCATCGCCATCGCAAGCGCCGCATCAGTGCCGGCCTGCGCGGGCAGCCACTCGTCGGCGAACTTCGTGTTGTCGGCATAGTCGGGGCTGATCGCGACCACCTTTGTGCCGCGATACCGCACCTCCGCCATAAAGTGCGCGTCAGGCGTGCGCGTCACGGGAACGTTTGAACCCCACATCATCAGATAGGTGGAATCCCACCAGTCACCTGATTCAGGCACGTCAGTCTGGTCGCCGAACACCTGCGGAGAGGCCACGGGAAGGTCGGCATACCAGTCGTAAAAAGACGTCATCACCCCGCCGATGAGCTGGATGAACCGGTTACCCGCCGCGTGCGACACCATAGACATGGCCGGGATCGGGGAGAACCCGGAACACCGATCCGGACCGTACTTCTTGATCGTGTGGACGTGGGCGGCGGCGGCGATTTCGATCGCCTCCTGCCACGGAATCCGGACGAGCCCGCCCTTCCCTCGCGCTTGCTGGTAGCAACGACGTCGTTCAGGGTCGTCCACAACGTCGGCCCAAGCGAGCACGGGGTCCTGGAGACGCACCTTCGCCTCACGGTACATTTCGACGAGAACTCCACGGGCGTACGGATACCGCACCCGCGTGGGTGAGTAGGTGTACCAACTGAACGCCGCACCACGGGGGCACCCCCGCGGCTCGTACTCCGGACTGTCGGGGCCCACCGACGGGTAATCCGTCTGCTGCGACTCCCAAGTGATAATGCCGTCCCGAACGTAAACCTTCCACGAACACGACCCCGTGCAGTTTACCCCGTGGGTGGAACGCACCACCTTGTCATGGCTCCACCGGTCGCGGTAGAACACATCGCCCTTGCGCCCGCCTTCACGGAACACTGCGCGCCCATCATCTGTTTGGTCCCACCGAGTGAAAAAACGGCCTAGCGCCAACATGGTGTCCGACGCTTTTCCGTCCAAACCGGCAGGCACTGGAGCAGCTGCCATGGGGAGATTCTATATATCGCCCTTGCAGTCCGCTAGTGGTGCCCGTGAACGCGGATGGTCGACACCTAACACGAGACTGTCATCCTGGGAAACAGGGTTGAAGCGGGTTTCTCAAAAACACCTCACTTCTTAATCCAGGACGCCATGGATAGTAGCGCTAAGTGTTCGCACTGACGCCGGTTGAGAAGACGTACTTCAGCAGCGTCCGCACGGAAGTGCGCCGTGCGTGGAGGGCTGCGGCTCGCCAGGCAATTCGTTTCGGCGTCTGACGGTTTTAAGCTGCTCCTTCCGCGGAGCGTTGATGGTGACACGGTTTGCCTCTGTGCCCATCAGCTCAGCGTTCTCCCAGCGAACCTCTATTGTCTTAATGCACAATTTCGATTGCCTCCAACGAACCGCCCCGATTACGAGGAGAGACCATGCCCTTCATCACCGCCCCGGATCACAACGGTCCCGACGTCGAACTGCACTACGAAGACGTCGGAGCCGGTAAGCCCGTCGTACTGATCCACGGTTGGCCCCTGAGTAGTAGGTCCTGGGAGGGGCAGGTACCCGCACTGGTCGAGGCCGGCTACCGGGTCATCACTTTTGACCGTCGCGGGTTCGGCCAGTCGTCACAGTCTTGGGATGGGTACGACTACAACACGTTCGCCGCCGACCTGAAGGCCGTGATCGATACCCTCGATCTGCGGGAGGTCACCCTCGTCGGATTCTCGATGGGCGGTGGAGAGCTCGCTCGATACGTCAGTACCTATGGCACCGCCCGCATCGCCAAGCTCGTCTTCGCCAGCGCCGTGCCGCCTTACCTCTGGAAAGCGGATGATAACCCTGACGGAGGCGTCGACACCGATTTGGCTCAATGGTTCCACGACGGCTTGACCGGAGACCGGCCAGCGTTCCTGCACGAATTTTTGCAGATGTTCTTCACCGCCGGCAAGCCGTCCCCGGTCAACACTCCAAAGGTTAGCTCCGAGCAGATTGCCTATAATCTCGACATCGCTCAACTGGCATCGCCGAAGGGGACGCTCGACTGCGTAACCGCATTCTCCACTACCGACTTCCGCGACGACCTTACGAAAATCACGGTGCCGACTTTGGTCATCCACGGTGACTCCGACACCATCGTGCCATTCGAGGTGAGTGGCAAACGTACTCACGAGGCCATTACCGGCAGCGAACTCGTCGTGATCACAGACGCCCCGCACGGGGTCACCGTTTCGCACAAGGACGAATGGAACCAGCACGTACTCGCATTCCTCGCGAAATAGCCAACCGCGTAAGGCCCTCGCCGACGGGGTTACGTACCCTTTAAGCAGGATTATTTCGCCTTGTGATAGGTCGTAGCCATGCATGAATAGCCCGACACTAAAGCCTTGTCCCGGGCTTTCTTCTCCGCGTCCTTCCGAGCCAGAGCGGCCGCGTCGGCCTCCAATGCAGCGCGCGTCTCGGCAAGTTTCACCAGGCGTGACTCCCGCCGCGCGACCTCCGGCGGCAACTCATCGCCGCGTTTGTCTTTCCCGAACCGTGCATTTTCGGCATCGTCGATCGCGTTCGCGTCAGCCAGCAGCGCGGAGACTTCATCGGCGAGGACCTTCTGCTTCTCTGTCAACCGGCCGTAACTCATCGCCTTGCGCAGGGACGCGTTCGCGCGCACCTTCGTGCCGTCCAACGCGACCTGCCCCAACGACACCATCCCGGCAGCGCGGCAGAGTTCCAACGCCTGCAAGAACACGAACGCCGGTTGTTTTCCCGGGCTTGGGGTCGTGGTCTGGGAAAATTGCTTATGAGCGATTTGGGTGGTCTGTTTCCTGCGGCTGAACTGGAAAACGTTGATCCGGTCGTTGATGACGGTGTTGAGGCTGGCGCTGGCGTGAACAAGTGGTTCCGGGCGTTCGAGCCGGCTTGCGTCGTATGCGAAGTCGAAGGGGCAGCCGCCGTATGACCCCAGGTTGATGGCGCGTGTCCTGCTCTAGGGGCATCGCGTCGGGGTTCGATCGTCGCGGGAGTTGAAACGGGTCTTCGTGGACGTGGTCGCGTTTCGGTGGTTGGCCGCGCAGCAGGCACCAGATTTTCGTTTGATCGCCCGGTTTAGGAAACGGCACCTCTCCAGCCTGGGAAACGTGGTCTTGCAAGCGTTGGAACTGTGCCGTGCGGCCGGGATGGTGTCGCTCGGGCAGGTCGAGCTGGACGGCACGAAAGTGCGCGCGAACGCGTCCAGACGCAAGGCCATGAGTTACGCCCGGTTGACAGAGAAGCAGAAAGTCCTCGCCGACGACGTCTCCCCCCTACTGGCTGATGCCGATGCGATCAACGACGCCGAGGATGCCCGATTCGGGAAAGACAAACGCGGCGACGAACTGCCGCCCGAGCTCGCCAGGCGGGAGTCGCGTCTGGTGAAACTGGCGGAAACGCGCGCCGCGCTGGAGGCCGACGCGGCCGCTCGGGCACGGAAAGACGCGGAGAAGAAAGCTCGGGAGAAGGGCCACGATGACGATACTGCCCTGCAGAAGGGTGCTGTGGATGTGGAACAGGTCGTGCCACTGATCGAGAAACTCCATGCCACGGTAGGTGTCCTGCGCCAGCAGATCCTCGCAGATGCGGGGTATTGTTTAGCAGCGAATCTGGACTACGCCAAGACCGTCGAGGCGGCCAGCGGCGGCCGGACCGAGTTTTTCATCGCGACCGGCCGGGTCAAGCACGGTGAACGTGTTCCGGAGGTTCCCCGCGGATGGATCCCCGCCAATGCGACGTTGCGGGAGCGGATGGGCCGGAAATTGAAGACGAAGAAGGGCCGCGCCGTTTACGCACGACGCAAAGCGATCGTTGAGCCCGTGTTCGGTCAAATCCACACCCGGCAGGGTAAGTTCCTGCTGCTGAGCGGGTTGGATCAAGCAGCCCACGAGTGGGACTTGATCGCTGCCTGCCACAACCTGATGAAGCTACACACCCTGCAAACCAAGGCCCGCCTGGCCGCGCACAACGCCCTGACAGCCCGCCCAGCAACCTAAAAACCCGGCGGAACCGCCCTGACGGGGGCAGCGACCCCGGCTTGCGCCGTCAACGCGCCCGTGGCCCCGTTTTCGATCGGCACAAGAACAAAAGCACAGCCACAGTCCCTGACGATCGCGCCGGCAAAGTCCCACCCAACCGACGATATCGACCGCCATTTCGTGCAATCAACATCGTTCGCCGGGGTCAAAGGCGGTCAGGACGGCGGCAACAGGTAGCCGCGCAGGAACTCATCGAATGCGGCGGGCATGTCGACGCTCTCGTCGAGCAGCCACTGCTGCTGGAGCCCGTCCATCACGGCAGTGATGAGACGCGAGGCATGCCGCACGTCGAGGTCGGTGCGCACGAGGCCGTCGCGCTGTGCCTCGGAGAGCACGCGCTCGGTGTCGGCGGCCGTCGCCGCGTACCGTTCGACGAAGTACTCGTGCACCGGATACTCATAGTCTGTGGCCTCGGCGGAGATGACCGTGTATAGCGATGTCAGTCCGCGCGTGGTCTGGTTGTAGGCGACGACCTTGCGCATTTGCTCGAGAAGCGTGATCTCGCTAACATCGCCGACGGCAGCGCGCACGCGATCGTCGCGCTGTCTCAACACCTCCGTGAACAGGTCTTCCTTCGAGGCGAAGTGGTGCAGCACCCCTGCGGGGGTCAGCTGGACGCGCTTGGCGATCTCGCGCAGGGAGCCGCTGTGGAAGCCGCTCTTACCGAACACGAGAAGCGCGGCATCCAAGATTTCCTGGCGTCGGGCTTGGCCCTTGGGGTAGCTGCCGCGCTTGCGGTCCTGAGTGTCCGTCATAGAAGAAACCTATCGCATGTAAGGTTTTTGGGCTAGGGTCGAAATCCAACGAGGGGCTTCACCCCTCTGCGGCCGTTACGAGCAGTCGCAACTCTGCCATACGGCAGGAGTCGAACCAATGGAGGCACGACATGAATCGATGGGGATCAATCGCGGCAATGGGCCTGGTGGGGGTTATCGCCCTGACCGGCTGTGGCCGTTCCGAGGGCGGGAGTACCGCCACGAGCGGCGCCGCAATCGACGACAGGCCGGCAACGGGCGAAGTCACGGTCTGGGCGATGGGCAACGAGGGCGAAGTGCTCGACCAGCTCGCGACCAAGTTCGAGGACGAGAATCCGGATGTCACGATCAACGTCACTGCGGTGCCGTGGGATTCCGCGCATGACCGCATTGCCACGTCGATCGCCGGCGGCGAGACCCCGGACATCTCGATGCTCGGCACGACCTGGGTCGGCGAGTTCGCTGCAACCGGCGCTCTCGAGCCCACCCCGGAAGGCCTCGTCGACGAGGAATCCTTCTTCGAGGGCTCTTGGAGCACGGCGGTCGTCGACGACGTCGCCTACGGTGTGCCGTGGTATGTCGACTCGCGTGTTCTCTACTACCGCACCGACCTCGCCGAGGCCGCCGGCGTCGAGGCGCCTACCACGTGGGACGAGTACAAGGCCTTTGCCCTGGCGCTCAAGGGCGGCGGCGCCACGTCAGGCGTCTCCCTTCCGCCGGGCGGATTCGACTCCTGGCAGTACGTTGCCCCTCTCGCCTGGCAGGCCGGCGGCGATATCCTGAACGAGGATGGCACCGAGTTCACGTTCGACACCCCAGAGTGGGCCGAGGCGTTCGAGTTCTACAAGAGCTTCTTCGACGAGGGCGCCTCCGAGGCGGTTCGCCTCGAGGGCGGCGAGATCGAACAGAAGTTCATCGACGGATCGGTCGGCTCGTTCTTCAGCGGCCCGTTCCACGTCGGACTGCTCCGTGAGCAGGGCGGCCCGGACTTCGCCGACAAGTTCGCCGTCGCCCAGGTTCCCGGAGCCGACACCCGCACGAGCTTCACGGGAGGCGGCAACCTCGCCGTCTTCGGCGACAGCGAGAACCGTGACGCGTCGTGGAAGTTCGTGCGCTGGCTCAGCCAGCCCGAGACGCAGCTCGAGTGGTATGACATCTCCACCGACCTCCCCTCGGTGCAGTCCGCGTTCGAGGATCCGATCTTCGCCGACGACCCCTACCTGAGCGTGTTCGCCGCGCAGCTCGCCGACTCGAAGGCGCCGCCCGCGATCCCAACCTGGGCCCAGGTGTCTGCCGTCATTGACCAGGAGCTCGAGAAGGTCACGCGCGGTGACCAGACCGTCGACGCCGCACTCAAGACGATCCAGCGGCAGGCGGACACGATCGGCACCGGCAACTAGCCATGGCCGTCTTCGCACCAGAGACCGGGCGGGCGCCCTCACCGCGTCCGCCCGCGCCGCCCGCGCCGCCTGCGCCGACGGCGCTTCGGCGCTCGCCCGGTCGGCGCAAGATGACCTGGATCGCGTGGGGCTTTGCCGCCCCGTTCATGATCCTGTTCGTGGTCTTCATGGCCGGCCCGATCTTCGCGTCCTTCGTGATGAGCTTCACCGACCTCACGACCCGCGACCTTCGATCGCCGTTCAACGTGAACTTCATCGGCCTCGAGAACTACCTAAACCTCTTTCAGGACCCCCGGTTTCTCAAGGCCCTCTCCAACACCGCGGTCTTTGTGATTGTGGGCGTCCCGCTCACGATCGTTCTCGCTCTGCTCGTGGCCCTCGCCCTGAACAACGGCATCAACAAGTTCCGCACCGTGTTCCGCGTGGGCTACTACGCTCCCGTCGTCACGAGCATCGTGGCGATCGCGATCGTCTGGAAGTTCATCCTCCAGCCGGATGGGTTGCTCAACGGGTTTCTCTCGATCTTCGGAGTCTCCGGCCCCAACTGGCTCGAAGACACCGCGTTCGCCCTCCCATCGCTCATTGCCATGGCGATCTGGCGCAACATCGGAACCCTCATGGTGATCTTCCTCGCCGGGCTCCAGGGCGTGGGGCAGGAGCAGCTCGAGGCAGCCATGATGGACGGCGCCGGTCCGGTTCAGCGATTCTTCAACGTCGTCGTGCCTGCCCTGCGACCGACCCTGCTGTTCGCGGCGGTCATCACGGGCATCGGGTTCCTGCAGTTCTTTGAGGAGCCCTTCGTGATGACGCGCGGAGGGCCGCTCGACGCGACCCTCTCGACCGCGATGTACACGTTCAACCAGTTCGGATTCGGCAACTACTCCTATGCCTCCGCAGCCAGTTACGTGCTGTTCCTCGGCATCGTTGTCCTGTCGCTCGTGCAGTTCCGATTCCTCCGACAGAAGGACTGACCATGATGAGACGCAAACCGAGATGGTGGCTCTACATCGTGCTCGTCACGGGGTTCGTCGCGATGATTTTCCCGTTCATCTGGATGCTACTCGGCTCGTTCAAGACGAACGCCGAGATCCGCAGCGCCCCACTGAACTTCTTCCCGGAGAACCCGACGCTCGAGAACTACGTGCAGCTCTTCGGGCGGCTCGACTTCACGACCTACTTCACCAACAGCGTTGTCGTCGCGGTTTTCGTGACGCTCGGCAACATCGTGTTCTCGTCAATGCTGGGCTACGCGCTCGCGAAGCTTGAGTTCGCCGGCAAGAAGGTGCTGTTCGGTCTTGTGCTCGGCACGCTCATGGTGCCGGGCGTCGTGACCTTCGTGCCGCTGTTCGTGCTCACCTCGAACCTCGGCCTCGTGAACTCGTACCCCGGCCTCATCCTGCCGTTCCTGATCACGCCGCTCGGCGTGTTCCTGATGCGGCAGTTCATCCTGAGCCTTCCCGACGACATTATCGAGGCCGCCAGGATCGACGGCGCCAGTGAGTGGCGGATCTTCCTCCGGGTGATCATGCCGCTGTGCGGACCGGCCGTCGCAACCCTTGCGATCCTGACCTTCCTAGGCAGCTGGAACAACTTCCTCTGGCCGCTCGTCGTCGCGACGAGCGAGGACAAGTACACGCTTCCGGTCGCCCTCGCGCTCTATTCGGTCGGCCAGAACGCCTCGCAGTACGGCCTGATGATGGCGGGCGCCGTCGTGGTCGTAGTGCCCGTGCTCGCGATCTTCATCGCCCTGCAGCGCTACTTCGTTCAGGGCATCGCCCTGACCGGAATCAAATAGTAAGGAACACAATGACTTTTCCCAACGGATTCCTGTGGGGTGCCGCCACTGCGCCGCACCAGGTCGAGGGCAACAACACTTCCAGCGACTGGTGGCTGCGCGAGCACGGGCGGCTGCCGAGCCCGCATCCAGTCGAGTCGCCGAGTGGCGATGCCGCGGACAGCTACCACCGCTACCCGGAGGACATGCGCCTGCTCGCCGACGCCGGGCTCACGAGCTACCGGTTCGGCATCGAGTGGGCCAGGATCGAGCCAGAGGAAGGCTTCGTCTCCCGGGCGCAGCTCGACCACTACCGCCGGATGATCGACACGGCGCTCGGCCTCGGACTCACGCCCATGGTCACACTGCACCACTTCACCAACCCCGCGTGGCTCGCGCGGGACGGCGACTGGCGCAACCCCGCGGTCGTCGACCGGTTCGCGCGTTTCGTCGAGTCGGCTCTGCCGATCCTCTCCGACGTCGACCTCGTCTGCACGATCAACGAGCCGAACATGGTCGCCATCATGGCGAACTCGCGCGAGGCGTTTCCGCACGTCGGCCTCCGGGCCGGCGACCCCGTCGTCACCGAGAACCTCATCGCCGGACACACGCGCGCGGTCGACATCCTGCGCGGCGCCGGCAAGCGCGCCGGGTGGTCGGTCGCGACGCAGGCCTACCAGCCCGAGCCGGGCGCCGAGCAGGCGGCCGACGACTACGGATACTCGCGCGAAGATGTCTTCATGGACGCAGCGCGCGGTGACGACTGGATCGGCATCCAGGCCTATACGCGCACGAAAATCGGCGCGAACGGGCCGATCGCGATTCCGGCTGCTGCGGAGCGCACCCTCACCGGTTGGGAGTACTACCCCGGAGCGATCGAATTCGGCATCCGCCGCTCCTGGCAGCGCAACGGTGGCGTACCGATCTACGTGACGGAGAACGGCATCGCGACCGCCGACGACGCGCGCCGCATCGACTACACGACGGGAGCGCTCGAGGGGATTCTGAGTGCCATCGCGGACGGCATCGACGTGCGCGGCTACCTGCACTGGAGCGCGCTCGACAACTACGAGTGGGGCAGCTACGCGCCCACCTTCGGGCTCATCGGCTGGGACGCCGAGACGTTCGAGCGCCACCCCAAGCCGAGCCTGGCGTGGCTCGGAGAGGTCGCCCGGGCCGGGCGGCTCTTAACCTCAACACCGTTCAGTTAAGCGTTCTCGTGTTGCGTTGTGGTTATGCGCGTACAGGGTGGGTGAAGCCGGTCTCTGACCGTCGGTTGTCGGATGTATTGTCGGTTAGTTTGTTGACCCGGGTGTTCCCGGCTGATGTCATCGACGAGGTGGTTCAGGCCGCGGGGCGGACTGAGCAGCGAAACCGGGCGTTGCCGGCGCGGGTGATGACGTATTTTTCAATCGGGATGGGCTTGTATGCCGAAGCGTCCTACGAGGACGTGTTTGCTCAGCTCACGGATGGGCTGTCGTGGTCGTCTGGTTGGTCCGAGGCGTATGCGCCGCCGTCGAAGTCCGCCATCTTTCAGGCGCGTCGGCGGCTGGGGTTTGAACTGGTTCGGGACCTGTTTGCCCGTGTCGCACAGCCGCTGGCAGGGCCTGACACGCCGGGGTCCTGATTGGCTGGATGGCGCTTGATGTCCATCGACGGAACGATCCTGGATCTGGCCGACAGCGTCGTAAATGCTGAGTTCTTTGGTCGCCCACCCGTCAGTCGCGGGGAGCAATCTTTTCCCACAGGCACGGTTGGTGGCGTTGGCTGAGTGCGGAACGCATGCCAGTCTGGACGCGGTGATGGGCCCGTGCACGACGTCGAAAGAGCTTGCCAAGTGGTTTGTGTAAGTGTTTCGGAATTGGTTAGAGGTGGGGGTTGATTCGGTCTGGGTAGGCCAAGGCGAGCTGGTTGAGGGCGAGCTTCCAATTCGTGGTGATTTTGGCCTTCGACGAGGCGGCCTTCGGCCTTGCGTTTGGTCGTGCGGTTGCCTCCTCGTTCCTTGGCTCGGTCGCGGGCGCGTTTGTCTTCGATGTTGCAGATCGCCAGCCAGAGCATCTTGATCGCGGCCTCATCGTTGGGGAAGTGACCGCGGTTCTTCGTCACCTTCCGCAGCTGGTAGTTCAACGACTCAATGCTGTTAGTCGTGTAAATCACGCGTCTCAAATCGGGTGGAAACGCGAGGAACGGAGTGAAGCGTTCCCACGCGTCCTCGAACGTTTTCACCGCTGCCGGGTACCGAATGCCCAGGGGTGATGACGCGGACGACGAAGCAGATCTCGCGCCCTACTTCATGCAATACGCCATGGACGAGATGCGAATCGTCATGACACCGAGGCTGCTCCGCCTACGACGCCTAGTGATCGGAGAGGTCAGCCGCTTCCCCGAACTGGCCCAAGCCCTATTCGAAAACGGTCCCCAACGATCGATCCAATCATTGGCCATCGTCATCTCCAAGCTCGTACAGCGCGGACTCCTGAGCGCACCGAGCCCAGCAGTAGCAGCCACGACCCTGAATTGGCTGGTACTCGCCGCGCCGGTCAACGAAGCCACGCTCCTGGGCGACGAGGCCATCCCGACTACCACCGGCATGAAGGCCCATGCAGCGGAGGCCACGCGCGTATTTCTCACCGCCTACGCCAGCGATACCGGTCTCGACGATCTGCGCTGAGACTGACGAGGAAGACTGGGAACACGCACTACCGGCCACAATGCGCCAACGCGATACCGCCGCTTAGCTTTGCGACTCACACACTTGTTCGGGGGTCTGTCGGACTGGTCTCCCGGCTGCTAGACAGACGTGCGCCCGTATGGATGGGCGCTTGGGCGAATTGACGTGGGGCAACATGGGGCATGGTCCTAGAGACTGGAACCCGCCGGGATATTGGGACGCACCGAGGGCCGCCACATCGTCGATGAGCAGCTCGTCGACGATGTCAGCGCGGGTGTGGGTGGCACCCTTCCGTGGGTTCGCGCCGATGCTCCCGATCATGGCTTTGATGACGTCGCCGCCCTCTTCATTGACGTTCGCGATCCGACCCCAGCGTCCGGCGGTATAGGCCGCGCCGACACCTGCAAATACCTGTCCCGCGGGCGGAGGGGCGAACGAACCGATGCTCGTGATCGTTCCCGCGACACCATCGGCGAGAGCCCACCTGTCGTCTGAGCTGACGTCGCCGTCCAACATCCCGTTGACGCCGGTAGCCATGTTGAGAACGCCCACACCGACCCCGAGAACACCGAAGCCCTTGCCGATCCGCGCTGTCTCCCGGCGAGGTGCTGAACAGATACTGCAGCTCGTGCACCAGAAACCGATGTCATCCACATTCGGGGACGCCGGCGTCGCGGGTAACGAAGACGTGGGGGTCATCGTTTCGGTATCGGTCATGTTCATCCTCTCCCGTGGAAAGTCGTACGGTCACGCATTCATTGCGATGTGGACATATGGCGGACGCCGCGAAGTATCGACGAGATGACGTCCCTCGTCGCTGGCGGGTACCAGTCCCCGGCGATGATCGACAGCAGACCCGTCTCTCCACGGTACGTGCCGTTGTTACGCAGCAGGTCGATGACCGCCCGATTCGGGGATCCGACACCGTTGCTGGCAGGGTCCGCGCCCGCGCCAGAACGGACTTGCGCTCGAGGAACACAGACTCGTCGGCGATCTCGAGTCGATCACGTCCGGTCGGATAGCCGCCGGTTTCGCGTACGACCCCGCGCTCGACGAGTGCCACATAGAGGTGGGGCACCACGGCGACAGTCACCGGCTGAAGCACCTTGTAGGTGAACGGGGGTCGTCGCCGAGCAGATACCACTGCAAGGGCATCCAACATGGCGGACCCGGTCGGCGAGTCGTCGACGACCACGAGGCGGGCGTTGTCAGCGGGCTCGGTTAGAAATCCGTCCTTCGGGTCTGTCAGGATGCGTCCTTCGAGCGCGAGTTCGATCAAAGCGCCGGCGCCCGGCATGATCTGGTCGGGTTCGAGCTGTCCCGGCCTCTGCTGGAGCATCAGCTGGATGTCTTCGGCGATGCTCGGCACCGACGTGGTGGCGTCTGTCATGGTCCTATTCTTTCAGGCCGACGGGGCAAGGTCACCATGGCCACGCATCCTCGACGAAGTCGCCTACTGCTTCGGCGCCATCAGAGACGGCATTTCCGACGTCCGATGCGACATCGGATACGACCCTCGCCGTCGCCTGTCCGAAGTCGCCGATCTTGTCGATCTCCCGATTTGCCGAATCGGTGAATAGTCCCCAGCGGGAATGTCGCTGCTCAAGGTCGATGAGCTGCTGACTCTTTCTCCAGCGGACGGCCGAGGCTCATGGTTTGGCCCGGCGCCGGTGGATCGTGGGGCACGTGTCTCCGAACTCCTGGAGGGAGTTCGATAGATCGATGAGGTTCTCCAGCGACCGGCTGAGCCGGTGGAGTTTTTGTCACGACGAGCGGATCGCCGGTCCGGTTCGCTGAGCGAGCGCCTTGTGGCCTTGCCCCCGGTTAGTGGACACGGGGTTATGCGGCTTCAGCGAAGACCGCGTTTTGGTTTGAGTATTGCAGTTCGAAGTCGACGGGGCTGACCTGGCCGAGGGATGTGTGCCGGCGGCGCCGGTTGCAGCGGTCTTCGATCCAGGCGCCGACCTCTTTGGATGCTTTGTTTTTGCTGGGCCAGACGCGTCGATGGTAAAACTCGGTCTTGAGCGTGGCGAAGAAACTTTCCGCCATCGCGTTATCCCAGCAGACCCCGGTGTAGCCCATCAACCGGGTGATGCGGTGCTGTTTCGCGAACGCGGTGATCTGCGCTGACGGGGTGACACGATCGGAGTGGAAGATTACCTGCTCGGGCCGCTCACCGCGGAGCGCCATGGCCATGACCAGGGCGGTCTTGATGAGGTCGGTGCGGTCGGCGATGGCCCAGCCGATCGCGCGGCGCGAGTGCGCGTCGATCACGGTGGCCAAATGAGAGCCACCCTTCCCAGGTCCTCAGATAAGTGATGTCGCCCAGCCAGACCTGGTTCAGGGCCCCGGTGTCCCACTGCCGTTTGATGACGTCGACCGGGTAGGCGTCCTCGGTTTGGCTGACCGTGGTGGTGCGCCAGCGTTTGGGGCTGATGCCCACCAACCCGAGGCGGCGCATGGTGCTGGCCACGGTCGCGCGCTCAGTTGCCCCTAACGTGGCGACAGCTTGCGAAGGGCACTGGCCTTATGCGCGGCTTCGGCATCCGTTTTCTCAGATTTCACGATAAACGCAAGGTCATCTTTCGAAGCGTGGAACGTTTTGCCCGCGAAGTCAAAATCGCTCGTCTTCTTCTCGATTACCTCCCCCTGAGTTCGCCCCTGAGACGTCGCCCAACTCACCCGGTCGCCTGTGCTGAAGTCTGTCATCCTTGAAGCATACGGACGGAGACGGACCTGGGCTAGAGGGGTGGGCTGAGTGTCATGTTCCTGTCTGTTCTAAGGAATGATCGTGCCCGCGCAATTCGTTTTCCACGCTTGATTTGCCACGCGCTCGTGACGGCGCTCGCTGAAATTCTCCAGTCCTGCTCACTGAAATTCCCCACTCCGGGTCGCTTCCGCACATAGAAGCGGGCCTTTCTCGAAACTGATGGTCTTCGACCACACACCAGCTTCAAGAAAGGCCCTACTCCTATGCTTTCAGAGGAGGACGACGTAGGTGGAGAACCGGCCAGTGCTGAGTCATTCCTCTATCCAGGGCCCTCGCTCGATGTCGTTGCCACAGCGCGCCCTGCGCAGCGTTTGGCCCTGGCGCCTGTTCCGCGCCAGGAAACGAGGTGCCGCGAACTCGTCCCACTCCCCCAGTTGCAGGCATGGCGCCTGCCTCAACCGAGAATCTTTCAGACCTCGGCGCGGAGATAGGCGTAGACGGTTTCGCGGCTGATCCCAAAGTGTCGAGCGAGAGCAGCTTTCGGCACGCCGGCGGCGGCCTTCTCACGCAGCTCCGCGGCGCGGGCCGCGTCCAATGAGGGGGTGCGGCCGCGGTACACGCCACGCTTCTTAGCCAGGGCAATACCCTCGCGCTGACGTTCACGGATCAGGGACCGCTCGAACTCAGCAAAGGCTCCCATGACGTTATGGAGCAGGTTCGCCATCGCGTTGTCGTCACCGGTGAAGGAGACTTGCTCTTTCACAAACTCGACTCGGACCTTCTTCGCGGTGAGCCGGCGCACGATCGAGCGGAGGTCGTCGAGGTTACGGGCAAGGCGATCCATGGAGTGCACGAGCACAGCGTTCTACGCAGGTCAGAGAAGCCCTCGGCAGGTGAACAGCCCATCAGGGTGAATACCGTGGCCGACACTGCGATTAACCACACAAACGCCCACTTGTCGGCCACTTTTCTCCCCTGATTGAGGCAAACCTATCGGTTTACGAAATCAAGCCACAAGGGGTCCTTGCGCGGGTAGCACCCTGGCCTTTTGCTCGAGACGCTTCCTTTGGCTTGCAATCGGCAGCGCGTTGCCCTGGACAGCCACCGAGTCGTAAGCTCGCGCTAGATAGCGCAATCGAATGCCCGCGAGCCGAGGGGCGGTCGAAATGGAATTCGGTTCTTTGTCTTGGTGGAACTTTTGGGTGGTCGTTCAGGTTTTCCTTTTGGTTGGGATCATCGTGGCTCTGGCGCTCTTCATCCGCTGGGGACGGCGCAAGAGCGCGATTCTTGAAGCAAACGAATCCACAAAAGGTCAGGGAGGCGCTGGCCACGGAAGGTAGTGGGAGGGAAGCACCCCGCGAAGGGTTCCGTAGACGCATCTTCACTGGGGCCCTATCTTGAAGTAGCCAAACGAACGGAACCGTCATGGACAATCCAGCCGCACTTGCAATCGCTCTCGCATCCGTCGTCGCAGTCCTCTACGGCGCTGCGATCGCGTACGCCATCGTCCAGATCGCGCGAACCCGCGACCTGTCCGAGGTGGAGAAAGTTCTCTGGATGATCGCCGTCGTATTCGCGCCTCTACTCGGCGCGCTCGTTTGGTATTTCGCCGGGCCACACCCATTCGGCCTTCGACTCACACGCCAGGTTCGATAGACCTCGACCTTCATTTCCCTTCGCGGAAGGGGTTCCCCGGTGGCACAGTGCATCAGCCCCAGCGAGCCGCGCTGGCGATGGTGTGCGAAGTAGCCAGACTGTTGTCATGCTCATTGATCACTGGCCCTTCGTCGGCTTGCACCTGAACACGGATCGACTCGAGCTTCACCTACCCACCGATGAGGAGTTGACCGAAGTCGCGTTGGTCGCCGCCGGGGGCGTCCATCAGCGCGGTGAGCGCCCCTACCTGACGCCGTGGACGGACTATTACCACCGAACGCACAGTGCACGTCATGAAGCAGCATTGGAGCCGCCGAGGCGATTGGAGCACGGACGCGTGGACCCTGGAACTCGCTGTTTTCCACGAGCAGCAACCCATCGGCATGGTTGCTCTCAGAGGGCGTGAGTTCTCAATCCTTCGCGAAGTCAAGACAGAATCCTGGCTCGGCGTCGAACATCACGGGAAAGGCCGGGGGACCGAGGCACGGTCCGCCCTATTGCACCTCGCCTTCGACGGCCTCGAAGCCGACGCTGCCTTGTCCGAGGTTGTCCAAGACAATCCAGCGTCACAAGGTGTCTCGCGAAAGCTTGGCTACAAGCACGATGGCATCTCCAGAGATGTACTCGATGGCCGAGCAGTCACCTCCGACCGACTGCGTCTGACACGTGAGGCGTGGGACGGGAGGCCGCGTCTCAAGGTGAAGATGGCTGGCCTCTCGCCCTGCCTGCCGTTCTTCGGTGTGACACCTGGCCGACGAAACTAGACAATCCGTCACGACGGTGACGGCGAGGAGCTGCCGTCGTTCCAAAAGACCTTCCTGAAATCAGTCAATTAGGCGGAGGGTCGTCGCCAGGGCCTCGCGGAGATGCCGGCGCTGAGAGCGACGAAGACTGCGGCTGCCCCGGCTGTGGTGAGGAAGGTTGAACTCACGTTCCAGCTCTCGACGAGGAAGCCGCTGAGCGCGCTCCCAGCCGCTGCACCGACGTTGTGAGCGGTGTTCACCCACGTTGTTGACTCGGTCTGACGGGTTGTTCCACCAAAATCGTTGGCCGCAAAATACGCCACGATCATGACCGGGGAAAGGAAGAGTCCAGCGGCCGAGATTACCAGTCCCAGGGAGATTGTCGACGTCGCGAGGCCAGCACCGGCGGTGGCCGTGATGAACAATGTCGCCAGGATCACGAGTTGGCGCTGCGAGGACACCGTGATGTGAAGAGCACCATAGGCAAGGCCTCCAACGGCACTGCCGACCGCGAACAGGGCGAGGACAACTCCCACCGCTGCCGCATTACCAACAGTGGCAATCATGGCTGGGACCGCAACGTAGACGGTGCCGACCACGAGGCCGACTGCCAGCACCGGCAGGAGCAGCGCAATGAATCGAGGTTCTGTAAGCAGGGGCGCAGCGCTGGCTGCGTCCCTGCGTGACGCGTCGACCGGGGTCGCGGCCATCGCGGGAGAAGACATCATCAGTGCTGTCCCGACCAGGATCAGTGCGGCAGGGATGAGTAGGGCGGTACTTGGCTGGATGATGACCAAGAGCAAGCCGGACAAGGCGGGGCCGACAAGGTAGAGCAACTCCTCCAGGACTGCATCCAGACTCAAAGCCTTTTTCAGGTGGCCTGGCGTCGGGGTCAGCGATGCCCAGGCGACCCGCATTGTCGGGCCCAGCGGTGGAGCGAACGCGCCGAGGAGGCCGGCCACGGTCACGCATAACCAGACTGGTGCGCCCGAGCTCGTGAGCAGTGCGAGTGCGACCAAGCTCAACCCGAAAACGCTGCTGAGCAGGAGGAGGACAAGGCGGCGACCGAATCGATCGATGAGGCGGGCTCTGGCTGGTGCGAGGAAACCGGGGTAATCTTCACATTTCTCCTGTAAAGCATGGCGCGGGACATACTCAGATCTCTCGCGACCGGGGTGGCAGATTCGCCGGCGTCGGGTATTTAACTCTCAGCGAATCGACGTCGGCACCCGCCGAGATCCTTCCTCGCTGGACAGCGCTTGCTGACACTCTCCACGATGCGTTCACGTTTGATGACCAGTTCCGTATCGGCCAATGCCGCCATCACCGTGAACACCATCCCGCCATCGGCGTGCTCGTCGCCACGTTTCCCGGCCCTTCGTGGTGAAGACCCGCGACGGGCAGATTGCCACCCGACCTTTCTCCCCGGCCAACGGCGTGACGCTGGCCGGGGAGAAAGACGTTCTGGGGCTGTGGGCTGGCACGAGCGGTGAGGGCGTCAGGTTGTGGATGTCCGTCCTGACCACGGGCTCCAAGAGATGAACGAGTAGGTCCCCGGCAGTTTTTTCAGCCTGTCACAGATCAGGAAGAACGTGATGGGCACGCTTGGGTTCTTGATGACCCTCTTCCCAGATAAACCCAGGAAAATAGCGCCGCTGAGCGTTGCTGTTCACAGATTCAGCGACAAAGTCCTGACCGTGCTTCAGCGGAGCGGATCGCATGTTACTTGCTGCTGTTTTCTTCTTGGAGAGCTGCTAGCGCGGCGAGAAGACGTTCATCGGCTTGATCAGCAACGTTCTGTATCCCTGGGGAATTGCTCAACTGGACCATGGTTTGTGCGTTGATGGCTTGCACCGTGGTGGTATTCGCTGATGGGCTGCGTCGGATGACGACGTTGCACGGAAGCAGCAATCCCATGTCGGGCTCTGCGTTGAGTGCTTGTTCGGCGAGGGCCGGGTTGCAGGCGCCCAGGATCAGGTAGTCGCCGAGTGACTGTGCGCTTTCCGCGCCGAGTTTCGTTTCGAAGGTCGCATGGACGTCGATTTCGGTAAGAACGCCGAATCCCTGGTTGGCGAGTTCTTCCCGCACTCTGGAGACGGATTCCTCGTAGGGCAGCGAGACGGTGATGGTGTGTGCGTAGTTCATTGGTTTCTCCTGATCCATTTTCTTGAACTGATGGTTGCAGCTGGTGTCAGTTTGCGGTGATGACTCCCATCATTCAACTGTCTTCGTGGTCGAGGATGTGGCAGTGGTACACGGTACGTCCGCTGAAGTCGTCAAACGCGATGCGTACACGCACGGTGCTGAGTGCCGGGATGTTCACGACGTCCTGCCACATGATGGTTTTGACGGGCTGGCCTGACTGTTCGATGATCTGCATCGGCCACACGTGCAGGTGCACGGGGTGATCGAGCGGGCTGGTATTTGTCAGCAACCAGTCCTCCACGCTGTCGAATTGCACGGTCGTGTCGACCCGGGTGGCATCGAATGCGCGGCCGTTGATCGTGGCTGACATCATGCCGCCATCCATTCCTCCGCCCATGCCGCTGCCTGTGTCCCCGCCCATTCCGCCGCCCATATTTCCGCCCATTCCCATCGCGAAGATTAGCTCGCGTCGGGCGGTTCCGGTAGCTGTGCGTAGGTCACGCGGAACGGGCTGACCGGGTATGGCGGCGACTGTGGCGACAACGTCACCGGCCACGATAAATGTGGCCAGCGCGATGTCGGCGGCGGCAGTGGAGCCTACGCCGCCCATCATCATTCCGCCGGATCTACCTCGGTCGTAGGTGTGGGCACGCAGTACGGAGGTGCCGATTGTGCCGGTGACGAGAAGGTCGGCCCGGTTCCCCGGGGCCAGCACGACCTCGTTGACTTCGTGCGCGGCTTCGAAACGTCCGGAGTCGATTCCGAGAAGGGACATCTGCTGCCCGTCGAGGCGCAGCCGCAGGTAGCGGGACACACAGGCATTGATGATGCGCTATCGTTCCCGTTCGCCAGGGCGGGCAGTCATGCTGGGGGTGAGTTGTCCGTTGACCAGGACGAGGTCTCCCTCGCGTCCGGACATTTTCTCCATCGCTGTGGCCGCTGGAATTGTTCCTGTGGAATCGAGGGTGATGTCGGAGACGACGAGGACGCGTTCCCGGCTGGCAGGGATGGGGTCGGGGTCTTCGACGATGATGGCGCCGTAGAGTCCGCCGAATACCTGATCGGCCACGAAACCGTGGTGGTGCGGGTGATACCAGTACACGCCCGGCGGGTGATTGGCGGGCAGGTCGTACTGGTAATCAAAGGAGTCGCCGGTTGCGACGGTGACGAACATGTTGTCGCTGTCGTTCTCGGACGAGACGTGGAGGCCGTGCACGTGCAGGTTGCTTGGGTCTGCCAGACCATTGCGAAGGCTCACGCTGAGGGTATCCCCTACGTGTCAGGGTGAGTTGAGGCCAGTAGCTCAGAGCAAGTCCGCCGTTTGACGTAGGGCGAGAACCAGGAAGTCCG